>JALFNZ010000112.1 GCA_022774085.1 Bacteroidales bacterium | reverse complement strand
CGGCGAAGATGTACCATGCGGTGCTCCAGTCAGGTTCTGCTGCATTGTAAACAAAATGGTTGACGACAGCCTGTGCACAGAGAGTGCCTACGGTCGCTCCGATACCGTTGGTCATGAGCATGAAAAGACCCTGTGCACTGTTCTGAATTTTCTCCGTGGTCCTCATGTTCACGTAAAGCGATCCTGAGATGTTGAAGAAATCGAAAGCCACTCCATAGACAATCATAGAAAGGATGAGCATCCAGATTCCGCTTCCTGTGTCACCTGCTCCGAAAAGTCCGAAACGAAGCACCCAGGCGAACAGAGATATGAGCATTACCTTCTTGATTCCGAAAAATCTCATTGCAATAGGAATGAGCAGGATGCCGAGGGTCTCGGAAATCTGGGAAAGTGAAATCAAGGCATTCGCATTGCGGGCTCCCCAAGTCTGTGCAAATTCAGGCACTTCGGTGAAATGTGTAATGTATGGATTTGCGAATCCGTTTGTAATCTGCAGAGCAACTCCAAGAAGCATGGAGAAAATGAAGAACACTGCCATGTTTCTGTCCTTGAAAAGCGAGAATGCGTTGAAACCGAAACGCTCTGCAAGACTTACATTTCCTTCAGCGCTCTTGCTGCAAGGGCAGTTTGGAAGAGTGAAGCAGTAAAGGAGCATTACAAGGCCGCCGATTCCGGACACCAGCAACTGGTTGTATGAATATTGGAATGCCACACCGTTGCCATCCTTCATGAAGTTTACGAAAAGCATTGCACAGATGAAACCGATGGTTCCGAACACCCTGATAGGCGGGAAAGCCTTGACTGTGTCATAGCCATTCTTCTCAAGAATCTTGTATGCGACAGAATTGGAAAGAGCGATCGTAGGCATGTAGAATGCCACGCTTATTGAATACAGACTGAAGAGAGCTGCAAAAGAAACACTGCTTCCGGCAGTCATGCAGTAGAAGGCAGCAGCAATCAGTGCAACTCCCGCTATACCGTGGCAGAAGCCGAGCAGACGCTGGGCAGGAACCCATTTGTCAGCAACGATTCCCATGAGTGTCGGCATGAAGATGGAAACGATACCCTGCATTGCATAGAAGATACCGATTCTGGTAGCAAGTCCTACGGAAGCGAGATAACTTCCCAAAGATGTGAGGTAGGCTCCCCACACTGCCCATTGGATGAAATTCATCACTATGAGCCTGAATCTGATTGATTTTCCCATGTTTTTAGTGTTTTGATATTTCATATGAGGTCCGGCACCTGAGGAATCTGGCTCCTACTTAGGTGCAATTTTATAAAGGAATGCCGTAATGACCGCATACAGGATATTCGGCACCCAAAGGGCAATCCCAGGCGGCAGCACCCCGGTATGGACGAACATCTGGCTGAATCTAAGGAATAGAATGTAGGTGAATGCCAACGCAATACCGATACCGATATTCCATCCGATACCACCCCTTCTTTTCTTCGATGACAGCGACACGCCCATGATAGTGAGGATGAAGGCCGAGAAAGGCAGGGCGAAACGCGTATGCTTCTCAATAAGCGCAAATTTGACATTCGCATCACCTCGCATCCTTTGTATTTCGATCAATTCATTGAGTTTCTGGTAGTTAAGCGTCTCAACTGTCTTCTCTGTCATATAGAAATCGTTGACAGTCAGGGCAAGTGTGGTATCAAGCTGTTTGCCGCTGCGGATATTGTCCGTAAGGTCAGCGTTATAGTCTCTGATAAAATATTTCTTGAGCACCCATTTCCCGGTCTTTTCATTGAAGAAGGCAGTTTCAGCCGAGAGTTTTGAGACCAGCTTATTATCCTCGATTCTCTCAAGTGTGAATTTGTAGGCTGTATTGTTCCATGAACTGAATGACTCAGCATATACGAATTCACCTGGAGAAATCTGGTAATGTACGTTTCTGCCCACACTCTTGAACCTTGTCTTGATATATTGGTTCTCGAATTCAAGCCTTTTCAAGTTCGCATCCGGGATGACGAATAGATTCAGGCACAGAGACAAGCCGGCAATGAGCGTGGCTGAGAATAGATACGGAACCATCATTCTGTGGAAGCTGATTCCGCAGGATAGAATGGCGATTATTTCAGAGTCCGCCGCCATTTTCGAAGTGAAGAAGATGACGGTTATGAACACGAACAAGGGACTGAACATGTTCATGAAATATGGCACGAAGTTGAGGTAATAGTCAAAAATTATGGCTTTCAGCGGTGCCTCTTTGTTCACGAAATCATCAATTTTCTCACTGATGTCGAATATTATGACAATTCCGATAATCAGAAGAAGGGCGATGAAGAAAGTCATGATGAACTTCCTGACAATATATACATCGAGTTTTTTCGGTCTGAAATCAATCATCTCCCATCCTCCTAAAGTCTGCTTGTGAGTTTTGGTACGACTGCGTCTTTCCATGCCTTGAAATCTCCGGCCTGGATGTGGACGCGTGCCTGACGGACCAGATCAAGATAGAAAGCCAGATTGTGCTCACTGGCAATCTGACCCGCGAAAATCTCACCTGACACAAAAAGATGTCTCAGATAAGCCTTGGTATATGTGTGGTCAACGAACGAAGTTCCCTTCGGGTCAAGAGGGGAGAAATCATCAGCCCATTTCCTGTTTTTCATATTCATGATACCGTCCCAGGTGAACAACATACCGTTACGTCCATTGCGGGTAGGCATCACACAGTCGAACATGTCCACGCCTCGGGCAATGCCCTCAAGAATATTTGCCGGTGTGCCGACTCCCATAAGATATCTAGGCTTGTCCTGAGGCAGGACAGGGTCCACAACCTCAAGCATCTCGTACATTTTTTCGGTAGGTTCACCCACGGCAAGTCCTCCGATTGCATAACCCTCCCTGTCAAATGAAGCGGCATGTTCGACAGCCTGGATCCTCAGATCCGGATAAACGCATCCCTGGACAATCGGGAAAAGGGTTTGAGAATAGCCGTACAAAGGCTCGGTCTGGTCAAAGTGCCTTATGCACCTTTCCAGCCAAGATTTTGTGAGCTCAAGGGATTTTCTGGCATAGTCGTAGGTCGCGTCACCCGGACAGCATTCGTCCAGAGCCATGATGATGTCTGCACCAATAATCCTTTGAGTATCAACATTGTTTTCCGGAGTAAACATATGTTTGGAGCCGTCAATATGTGAACGGAATATGCATCCTTCCGGGGTCAGCTTCCTGATGGGGCTGAGCGAGAATACCTGGAATCCACCGCTGTCGGTAAGGATAGGCCTGTCCCAGGATTCGAACTTGTGCAATCCGCCGGCGGCCTTGAGGATATCAAGGCCTGGACGGAGGTATAAATGATATGTGTTTCCGAGTATGATTTCCGCATTTATATCATCTTTCAGGTCACGGTGGTATATGCCCTTCACCGAACCGACTGTACCTACCGGCATGAAAATCGGGGTCTGAATCGTGCCGTGGTCGGTGGTGATGATGCCGCAACGCGCAGATGACTGCGGATCTTTATGTGTCTTTACAAATTTCATTTTCAGTTGCTTACTCTTCAACCTCGATGGTCCAGCCATGTTTGTCAGGGCTTTCTCCATACTGGATTGAAGTGATATATTTGTACAGTGCGAGGCTCTTAGGGCCGCAGAGGCCGTCACCATAAGTATATACGGTCTGCTGGTCTGATTCGAGCGACGGCTTGTCCACAATCTTGTGAACCGGAGTGATTACCACGGCAGTCCCGCACTCGCCGACTTCTTCGAAGCTTCCGAGTTCCTCGACAGGAACAGGCCTTCTCTCCACAGTCATGCCAAGCTCGGCAGCTGCCACTTCAAGCGACTTGTTGGTGATGGACGGAAGAATGCTGTCGGAAAGCGGGGTTATGTATGAATTGCCTCTGATTCCGAAGAAGTTGGATGAATTGTATTCATCGATGAGGGTACGTGTGGTAGGATCCAGATAAAGGACAGCCTTGTATCCGAGCTTCACGGCCTTGTTGAGGGAGAGGAGTGAGCAGGCATAGTTGCCGCCCACCTTGTAGGCACCGCTGCCGTTTGGAGCCGCCCTGTCATAATCTCTTGCAATGACAACGTCAATTGCCTCAAGTGCGCCTCCGGTATATGCTCCCACAGGAGAACAAAGCATAAGGAAGGTACATTCCGTAGAGGACTTCACTCCAAGCTGAGGATTTGAACCGAACAGGATAGGACGGATATACATGGAAGCATTGTTCCCATAAGGAGGAAGGAAGTCAATATTCTCTCTGACAATTCTTTTGCACATCTCGATGAACATTTCTTCCGAAGGTGCCGGAATACCCAGATAGGCTGCTGAACGCTGGAGCCTCTTCGCATTCTCATCAGGTCTGAAAATGCGGACCTTTCCATCTTTTCCCCTGAATGCTTTTAAGCCTTCGAAACACTGGATTCCATAGTGGAGTGCCCCAGCAAAGGCATTGAGGCTGATATTGTCGTCGGTACGGCTTTCAATTTCAGACCATTTGCCGTCTGCATATCGGGTGTAAAGGATTGTGTTTGTCTTGACGTAAGCAAACGAGAGGTTGTTAAAATCTACTGTGCTCATAATCAGATAAGGATTTCAAAGAGTTTGTTATTTTCGTTTATATACTCGAATGAGAGATTGTGCTCGGTCATTCTCTTTGTAATATCTTCAATTACACATCTGTCAGTCACTTCTATTCCTACCAGTGCCGGACCGAAGTCCTTGTTGGTCTTTTTGATGTACTGGAAGTGAACCAGATCGGCATCCGGTCCGACGATGTCGCGGATGAAGGAGAGGATTACTCCGGATTTTTGAGGGAAGTTAACGATGAAATAATGTTTCAGACCTTCATACAGAAGAGATTTTTCACGAATTTCTTCCATTCTGATGATATCGTTGTTGCTTCCGCTTACGATACATGCCACCCTCTTGCCTTGTATCTGGTCAGCATAGAAGCGCAGAGCAGCCACTGAAAGTGCACCCGCAGGCTCGACTACGATAGCATTCTTATTGTACATGTCGATGATGCTGGTACATACGGCTCCTTCCGGAACAAGGATGATGTCATCAAGAACTTCTTTGCAAATCTCATAGGTAAGCATGCCGGCCTTCTTTACCGCTGCACCGTCAACAAATTTGTCAATATGCTCAAGTTCAATCACTTCACCCTTTTCGATTGCAGTCTTCATGCAGGCTGCACCTGCAGGCTCCACACCTATGACCTTGGTGGAAGGTGACATCCTTTTGATATATGATCCAACTCCGGAGGCAAGTCCGCCACCACCAATCGGCACGAAAACAAAATCAAGCGGCTCTTTCGACTGTTGCAGAATCTCATATCCGATAGTTCCCTGTCCCTCAATGATTTGCTTGTCATCGAAAGGAGGGATGAAAGTCTTGTTGCTATCTCTGGCATATTCGATTGCTGCCTTGTTGGCAGCATCAAATGTATCTCCTGTGAGAACGATTTCGATATATTCCTTTCCGAACATCCTCACCTGATTGATTTTCTGGCGTGGCGTTGTGGTAGGCATATAGATGGATCCTTTGATTTTCAGTTTGTTGCAAGAGAATGCAACTCCCTGTGCATGGTTTCCCGCACTGGCACAAACGATACCGTTGACGAGATTTTCAGGAGCGATTGAACGGATCTTGTTGTATGCGCCCCTGATTTTGTATGAACGTACCATCTGCAGATCTTCTCTCTTCAGATAGACATTTGCGTTATAAGTCTGTGACAAATGCTCATTCATACGGAATGGCGTAGGCTCAAGTATTTCTGCTAGAGTGTTGGAGGCTTTGATAATATCCTCCACTGCTGGAAAATATCCTGATGTGCTCATATAAATTATGTCTTAAATGTATTAATTAATCATGATCAATGCCATTGAAGGTTTGCTGAATTCGAGCTTGACAGTATCTTCGCAGGCGATGTTCAGAGTAGCCTTCCACCAATTATCAAATACCACGTCATCAGTTTTCCACTGAAGCCCTGAAGATTTGATTCTCAGACTGTTGTCCGGGCTGAATATCGAGACCTTCCTTCCGGCACCGCACTCCATTTCAAACGTGTCAGTGACTGCGAAAATGGTACCGTTGTCGGTGACCATCTCAACCCTTTTCGACCCGAGGTCGAACATTCTGGTATATTCCATCAGAAGTGAAATGTTCCCAATCGTATGGTCTTCCCTCAAGCCGGTGCCGGCGAGAATGGTGACGGATTCCACGTCATTGAGATTTTCCATCACCCATCTGAAAGCCTTGGTCATGTCGTTGTCATCCTGTTCATCCACCTGAACTATGATGCCGGCGTATTTTTTCTTCAAGGCAGGGGAGAGCGAGTCCATATCCCCGACCACAAGGTCAGGAAGCCTCTCAGTGCCGAATACAGCTGTCATGTTCCTTAAATATTTGGACAAGGCACCATCGCAGCAGATGACAAAATCGGCGCTCCGAAGAATATATCTCGGATACTCGCTGCGCGGGAACTGCCCGTTGCAGACTATGACCACATTCTTATGCATGGTGTCCTGTGATATTTGATGACGTACCTTTTGTCGTCGCCCAAGTCTGAGGCTCGCGGAATCCCAGAAGGAAATCCTTGACAGGCATTCTCTTCTTGCCTGAAACCTGAAGTTCGGTTACGTTGATAGCTCCGTCCGCAGTGGCAAAGGCGAGGAAATTCTTTCCATCAGAAAGAATCTCACCTGCCATGGCGCTTTCTTTTCCACATTCGGCAAGCATCTGCTTCAACTGCTGCCCCTCAACCTTGGTTGACTTATATATCTTGAGCTGCTGAACTTTATCATCCTTGACCAACTCGGTGAATGCTGCGGGATAAGGACTCAAACCTCTGATAAGATTATAGATATGTTTGGTGCGTCCATTCCAGTCGATGTGGCAGAGTTCCCTTGTAATCTTCGGTGCAGGCTTGAGAACTTCGGATCCCTGGATGAAACTCTTCTGGACTCGCATTTCGACATTATTCTCCAGAATAGCCTCCACAGTCTGGACAACCAGGGCGGATCCCATTTCCATAAGTTTGTCATGGACTTCACCGACGGTCTCGTCAGGGCCGATAAGACACTGCTCCCTCATCATGATATTACCGGTATCCATTCCGTCATCAATCATGAAAGTCGTGACTCCGGTGGCTTTTTCACCGTTGATCACTGCCCAGTTGATAGGGGCGGCTCCCCTGTACTGCGGGAGAAGGGCTGCATGAAGGTTGAAAGTACCAAGCTTAGGAATCTCCCATACAACCTTAGGAAGCATCCTGAAGGCCACGACAACGAAAAGGTCCGGTTTCCATGCCTTTAGGGCATCAAGGAATTCTGGGTCTTTCAATGAAACAGGCTGCAGCACAGGGATTCCGTGTTCCACAGCATATTTCTTGACGGCACTTTCATTGACTTTAAGTCCACGGCCGCTTGCCTTGTCAGCCACTGTAACTACTCCGACAACATCAAATCCGTTGCGGATGAGTTCATCCAGAGGTGCTACTGCAAACTCCGGGGTACCCATATATACGATTCTGGTCTTCTTGAAAAATCCCATGACTTTAGTTTTTATTTTCCTGAATCCGCTCTTGAACGAATCCATGCTGAAAATTGAAGAATCATTGATTGCTTTCCAGCTCAGGAACATTCCCAGAGGGAAGAGCACATAGCTGGAAATGAACACTCCTGTGAACGGATCTACGGCTCCGTCCCTGGCCAATTTCGTTCCTGAAATGTCCACAACCCAATAAAGGACGAAGAAGAGCACCGAAATGATTGCAGGCGTTCCCAGTCCTCCCTTTCTGATAAGAGCGCCAAGAGGGGCTCCGATGAAAAAGAAAATGAAGCACGCAATGGACAGGGCGAACTTCTTTAGAATACCGATGTCTATCCTCCTGAGGGTGAATGTATAATGGAACCTGTCCCTTGAATAATTCATAAGGGTCATCTGCAATTCTTCTGCATTTGACTTGGCCTTTTCAAGGGCTGCGATCTCCTGATCGAGATTCTTCCACTGGTTCAGTTCCTCATTTTCGAAATTCCCTCTTGACTCCGGTTTCACCTGGGCCGTGTCGAGCTGGTTGCTGTAGCGAAGGATACGATTGTTCATGATTGAAACAACATTGCTTGCCCTGGCGGTGGAATCAAGACGTCCTATAGAGTCCTGACCATGGTACAATTGCTTGAGGTTCATCGAATTGACTTCGTCATCATATCTTACGGAGTCGGATTTCTCAAAAGCATAGTTTTTCAGAGGGATAATCATCTCCTGCTTCTGGAAATCAATTTTCTGAAGCTGGAGAGTCGTATCTCTGTATTTCTTTGTATTTGTTTCCTCATAATTGCTTCCGTTGTACAGAACGAATGAAAGATAGTCCTTATCCTTGGACATCTTCATTAGCGCGGAATCTGCAAGGGTGATGCTGGTGTTGCCTTTGTTTCCGGTGTGGTTATATACCATCACTCCGTGCATCATTCCGGTCTTGTCGTCGCGCTCGTCAACCCTGAGGATATAGCCATCGATACCGTTGTAGAACGATCCTGTAGGAATCTTGATTTCTTCCTTGGTCCTGCCGATATCGTCACGCAAAGTATAAATCTTGTTGTAGGCTACCGGTATGAGGTCATTTGATATGAAAAAGGCTCCGACGCTTATGGCAAATGATACGATGCAGAGCGGAGTCAAAACCCGTGTGAGTGAGATGCCTGCCGCCTTGATTGCCAGAAGTTCGTTGTTTTCTCCGAGAGTTCCCAGAGTCATCATTGAGGCAAGCAGGGTGGCAAGTGGAAGGGACAGAGGCAGCAATGTCGCGCTGCCCCAGCCCAAAAATTCCAATATTACCTTGAAACTCAAGCCTTTGCCGACAAGTTCGTCAATGTATAGCCACAAGAACTGCATCATCAGAATGAAAACGACGACCCGTAGGATCGCTATGAACGGTCCTATGAATGACTTCAGTATGAACTTGTCCAGTTTCTTCATCAGCTTGAGCAGTCAGCTTTATTTTGTTGCAAGTTCAATCATTTTCGCAAGAGCTTCCTGAAGTCCTTCAACTTTCTTTCCTCCGGCTGTTGCAAGGCCAGGCTGTCCGCCGCCGCCACCAAGGATGAGTTTGGCAGCTTCGCGGATGTCCGCTCCTGCATTGTGCCCTGCTTTTACCAGGTCAGCCGAGTACATAAGAAGAAGCTGAGGCTTGCCGTCAACCTCAAATGCCGCTGCAACTGCCAGATTATCAGCTTCTTTCTGAAGAAGGAACGCAGCATTCTTGAGCATGGCCGGATCGCATGGCGTGTCAATTGATACGACATTTACACCATTGATTTCCTTTCCTGCGGTCTTTAGGTAGTTCTTCATGGTCTCGCTCTTTTCCTTGAGCACCTGCTCCATCTGTTTCTTGTAGCCGTCGTTCTCCTCAATCATCTTCCTGATTGCTCCGGCAAGGTCAGGGGCATTGTTGAAGAATGCCTTCACGGCCCTGAGGGTGGTTTCCATCTCGTCAACTATAAGCTCGGCTCCAACTCCGGTCGTTGCCTCGATACGGCGTACGCCGGCAGCAATCGCACTTTCACTGACAATCTTGAAGAAACCTATCTGACCAGTGGCAGCTGCGTGGCATCCTCCACAAAGCTCGCATGAATCTCCGAAACGCACCACGCGTACCTTGTCACCATATTTCTCACCGAAGAGAGCCATGGCACCCATCTGCTGAGCCTGCTCCATGGTGGCGCTGCGCATCTCATCCAGAGGGTAATTTGAACGGATAAGCTCATTCACCCTGTTTTCCACGAGGTCGATCTGCTCATTGGTCATCTTCTCGAAATGAGAGAAATCGAAGCGGAAATACTTGTCACAGACATAGGAACCTTTCTGCTCGACATGTGTTCCGAGAATCTCTCTCAGAGCCTGGTGCAGAAGGTGGGTGGCAGTGTGGTTGTTCTCGATGCTGAGCCTTCTCTGCCTGTTTACATGCAGGCTGAAACTCTCCGTGCAGTCTGAAGGAATCCTTTCAGCAACATGGATGGTAAGGTTGTTTTCCTTTATTGTGTTGACAATGTTGATTTTCTCGCCGCTTTCTGACTCGATATAACCGGTGTCACCTACCTGTCCTCCCATTTCTCCATAGAACGGAGTGCGCTCAAACACAAGCTGGTACATTGTTTTGTTCTTTGACTTGACAGTGCGGTGGCGGGTGAGCTGTACACCTTCGATGTCAGTGCAGTCGTATCCGAGGAATTCGATGTTCTCACAGTGGGTGAACTCTACCCAGTCCCCCGATTCGATGGCAGTGGCGTTGCGGGCCCTGTCTTTCTGTTTCTGGAGTTCTACGTTGAAGCCTTCGATGTCGATGGTGTAGCCGTTCTCCGAAGCTATCAGCTCTGAAAGGTCAATAGGGAAGCCGAATGTGTCATAGAGCACGAATGTGTCTTCTCCGGATATGACCTTGGTCTCGGCAGATTTTGCCATGATGTTGTCCATCAGGCGGATACCCCTGTCAAGAGTGCGGAGGAAGGCCATTTCCTCTTCCTTGATTACCCTCTCGATGAGAGTCTGCTGTTTTGCAATCTCCGGATAAAATTCACCCATGTCATCCACAAGCTGGCTCACCAGACGGCACAGGAAAGGCTCATTGAATCCGAGGAAGGTATATCCATAGCGGACGGCACGACGGAGGATACGTCTGATAACATAGCCGGCCTTGACGTTTGAAGGAAGCTGGCCGTCAGCAATTGAGAAACTGATAGCACGGATGTGGTCAGCGATAACCCTCATCGCAATATCCTCTTTCTCGTTCACACCGTATTTGTGGCCGGAAAGTTCCTCGATTTTGCTTATCATTCCGGTGAACACGTCTGTGTCATAGTTCGATTTCTTGCCCTGAAGTGCCATGCAGAGGCGCTCGAAGCCCATACCGGTGTCCACGTTCTTGTTCGGGAGGAGTTCAAGTTCACCGTTTGCCTTGCGGTTGTACTGCATGAAGACGTTGTTCCAGATTTCAATCACCAGAGGATTGTCCTTGTTCACGAGCGATGCTCCCGGAACGGCTGCCCTCTCTTCGTCGCTGCGGAGGTCGATGTGGATTTCCGAGCATGGACCGCATGGGCCGGTATCTCCCATTTCCCAGAAATTGTCATG
>JALFNZ010000171.1 GCA_022774085.1 Bacteroidales bacterium | reverse complement strand
GAGGCTGAAGACCTCTATGCCGACTACATCGAAGGTCACCGTTCTTTCCGGGACATCACGGCAGAACACAGGAATATTGACCACCCTTTCCGGACTTGACCGCAAGGAGGTGGACAAGGCTTTCGCCCAGCTCAAGAAGGACGGAATCGAGACATCCATAATAATAACAATGAAACTACATAATATGAAACCTAACATCCTGCGACATCTGGCGGTCTCATCCGTACTGACTATTGCTCTTCTGATCGGACAAGCTCCATCTTCAGCCCAGAACATTTCCAAGGCATGGAATCCTGACAAAGGAACCCATTATGTAAATCCCGTAATCAATGCGGACTATTCCGACCCTGACGTTTGCCGAGTGGGAGATGACTATTATATGACCTCATCTTCATTCTGCTCATTCCCCGGGCTTCAGATTCTGCACTCAACCGATCTGGTGAACTGGGAGATTGTCGGAGCGGCGCTCAGAGATTATCCTGGAGCTCTCTGGTCAGACGAAAGGCCTTGGGAGGCACTCGGGCACGGAGTCAGGGAAGGCGCTCCGGAAGTTCCGGGTGCCCTGGAGTGGAAAACCGTCCCTCAACACGGCAACGGTGTCTGGGCCCCTGCCATAAGGTATCATGACGGAGAGTTCTATATCTATTGCGGCGACCCCGACAGGGGAATCTTCATGGTAAAGACATCTGACCCAAAGGGAATATGGGAAGAGCCGGTCTGGGTTCTGAAGGCCAGGGGATTCATTGACCCATGTCCGCTTTGGGATGAGGACGGAAAAGCTTATCTTTCTTTTGGCTGCGCAGGAAGCAGGGCAGGCCATAAGAGCGTGATGTTCGTGGCGCCGATGTCGCAGGACGGGACTTCTCTGCTTGCTCCGGGAAGGATTGTCTATGACGGACACCGCACCCAGCCGACCATCGAGGGGACAAAGTTTTATAAATTCAGAGGACATTATTATATCTTCTCCCCTGCCGGAGGAGTGCCTACGGGATGGCAGGTGGTTCTGAGGGCTGATAGCCCTTATGGCCCTTATACTGAAAGGGTTGTGATGGCTCAGGGTGATTCGCCTGTGAACGGGCCTCACCAGGGTGCCTGGGTTGATACGCCTTCCGGGGAGCATTGGTTCATGCATTTCCAGGACAAGGATGCATACGGACGCGTCGTGCATCTTCAGCCTATGAGCTGGACTGACGAGGACTGGCCTGTGATTGGCCTTGACAAGGATGGTGACGGAGTGGGCGAACCTGTTATGAAATACCGCAAACCTGATCTTAAGAACAGCGGAGTGTTCCAGCCGGCTGAGAGTGATGATTTCTGCTCGGTTGACCTTGGACTGCAGTGGCAATGGCAGGGGGTGCCTTCACCGTATTGGTATTTCGTGGGTCCGGGTGCGGCGGATGAAGATGAGCAGACGGCTGCCCCTGAGGGGCAGGCTGGAGCAGATGCCTGTGGAGGCAGGCCGAAAGGCGCTCTGAAACTGTATTCGGTTGAGCAGTCTCCGACTTGGAGGAACCTTTCCGATTCTCCAAACCTCTTGCTGCAGAAATTCCCTGCCGACAAGTTCAGCGTCACGGCAAAGCTTTGTTTCGTGCCGAATCCGCAGCTTTCGCAAAGGGGCGAGAATGCCGGACTAGTTCTCTTCGGGCTGGACTATTTCGCATTGAAACTACTTGACACACAGGATGGTATAATGCTTCAGGCGGTCGAGTGCAAAGATGCACTCAAGGGAAGTGCTGAGAGGATTCTGGCAAGCATTCCCCTCAGGAGCGAGGCTCTGCCTCTTCCTTATTCGAACAGATATATGTCCACTACGGTGCCTCCCGTTTCTCCTCTTGCATATTGCAAATGCGACGTGTGGGTGAAGATGAACGTTGAGCAGAAAAGCAGGCAGGGCAATGTACCTGATGCTGTCTGCAATTTTGAATATAGCCTTGACGGAAAGAAGTGGACACCGCTTCCTGACAAGGCTTACCGTTTCACTGCCAGCCCTGGCAAATGGATAGGCGCCAAGTTCGGCTTCTTCTGCAACCGCCACGCCTCCAAGAACGATGGCGGCTGGCTCCGCATCGACCACGTCAGCGTCCAGTAATCTCCTCCCCGGCCGGCCATCATCCGAGCATTCAGTTCTCAAGCGGCACATCCTTCAGGACCAAAATAAGTTATCACTTGCGAAACTTGAGACCCTCATGGCCTCAATTTTAGGATTAATTCAGCATAGCAATCAACGGCAGGTTCGAATTGCTCCTGCGAGCTGGCCGAGGGCTTTGAGTAGGAGTGGACGCGGACATGCTATGTTCATTCTCATATAGCCTGCAGCTTCTTTTCCGAACATTTCTCCGTCGTTCAGCGCAAGGGAGGCCTTGTCTGTGAACAGGCTGACGAGCTTGTCATGCTCCAGTCCAAGGGCCCTGCAGTCAAGCCACACCAGAAAAGAGGCCTGAGGCCGGAGCGGACGGATTTGCGGGATGTTTTCAGCACAGAATTTTTCTACTGCGAGAATATTGCCTTCGATATAGCTGAGCATTTGTTTGCGCCAGTCCTCTCCTTCCTTGTAGGCCGCTATGGTTGCAATCGGCGCAAATATGTCAGGAGAGCTGAATTCATTGGCTTTGAGGTAGCTGAAGAAGCGGGAGCGGAGCACCTCATCGGGCACCACCGCATAAGAGCTCACGATGCCTGCAATGTTGAAGGTCTTCGACGGAGCTTGGAAGGTTATGCTGCATGCTGCGGCTTCCGGGCAGGTGGAGGCAAACGGGATGTGCTTGTTGCCGAAGAGTGCCATGTCGCAGTGGATTTCATCCGAAATAACGGTTATTCCTTTGCGATGGCAGATTCGGGCAAGTGTTATCAGGCTTTCCCTGTCCCAGACTATGCCTGCAGGATTGTGCGGATTGGAAAGAATCAGCATCTTGCACTTGGGGTCTGTTATGCTTTCCAGATGTCTGAAATCCATTGAGTAGGACCCGTCCGCATTATGTATCAGCGGATTGTACACGATTTGTCTTCCATTTTCCTGCGGCACAATGCGGAACGGATGGTAAACCGGAGGCTGGATGATGACCTTTTCATCCTTTTCCAGCAAGGCATTGACTGCCATTCCGATTCCTTTGACTATACCGGGAATGAAGGCGAACATTTCAGGAGCGGTCTTCCATTGGTGATGGGTGAAAATCCACTCCTGCACTGTGGGCCAGAGTTCTTCCGGTTCCACTGTGTAGCCGAACACCGGATGATCCAGACGCTTTCTCATTGCCTCAATGATGAAATCCGGGGTTTCGAAATCCATGTCCGCAACCCAAAGCGGTATAAGGTCAGATTTGCCGAATACCTGTTTCAATGCATCGACCTTCACTGCTCCCGTGGCCCGTCTGTCCACAATATGGTCAAAATCGTATGTCTTCATATTTGCTGACCAGAATATTATCGAAGGGCTATGCCTCCGAAACCGCTGCTTACGGCTGTTTTCACGACATATCCTTCAGGTATGTAAATCTCAAGGATTCCGATTACTCCTGCTGCAATAAGTGCCAGTCCGAAGACTGTCTTCAACGTTTGTTTCATAGTACCCAATTTTTAAACATTGCAAATGTAAGGAATTTATATTTCGCATGTGGCAATACTTAAAAAAATAAGAGATAATTATGAACTTGCGAAACTTGAGTTCGTCCGGGAAAAGACCAATTTCCCGGACGAATTGATTATTCTTTCGGAAGGAAGCTGTTCGCGCATATCATACGCCAAGTGGTATTTACCGAATCTGACGAGATCCTGACGGCGCCATCCTTCTCCGGACATCCTGCGTGTCCTGACCTGAATGACTCCAGCAGAGCCGTCTGAACCATAGGCTGACGTTTCAGAGGTGTTCTTGAGAATAAAGATTTCAAGGTTAATCCAGGCCTTCAAGACGGTTGATGCCATATCCGTCAGCCGGGGAGTCTGTGCTGTTGCACAGAATTCCTTCATTCTGGATGTCGATTGTTTCAATCGCAGGGTATGTATATATGTTTTCCATAGCAACTTAATTTATGACCGTACTATTAAGTGTGGTGGTCTCAGTTGTCTTTCCCGCTTCTACTTTCACACCTTTGATTATGCTTTTGCCATCTACGACGCCAGTATCCCCATCCACTCTGTCATATACGAAATCATATTCTCCTTCCCGCAGTATGACAGAAGCAGTTTCATTCTGGGCGTAAGATCCGCTGTCCATGTAATATGCCTTCTTGAGCCCATATTCTCCTGAACGGTAGATTTCAAGGTGTGCAAGGTACTTGCTCATGGTGTTCTTCAGCTCAACTGTGCCTGACGGAATGCGGTTCATTGCCGGCAGGCCGATGGTGGTCGAAAGGGCATCGTGGGTATATGTCTCTGTTTTCTCGACATAATAAGTATCCCGTCCAGACTCTATGCTCCCCTTCAATTTAGCCCTATAGACAGGCTGAACGGTAACCCTCATCTTCATATTCCCGAAATCATAATCTTTTGAACAGTAGTTACCTGATTTTATATGCCAAACCCAGCTGAAATCCATTCTCTGGTCTGTCCGTGCAATTCCGGGGATGTACTGTGTTGCATAACCTCCCATGTCGTTGTTTGTCATCAATTTGTAGGAAATAGACCTGTCTGTGGCTGAGGTGGACATTTCTACAGACTGGTCCGGGAGATTCTGTGTGGTACTCTCGTTTGAGGAGAAGCCGACAGAAAGAAAACCGAGGAAAGTCGTCTTCCAGCCCGGCTCATCGACTTCGGTTTCTCTTTTCATTGCACCGAATGTCAGATTGACCGACAAGGAGAACGATGACCCCTTCTTGAATGTGGCAGTGCTAATTGTCGTGGATGGTTCAGGGGTGACAAGAAACTCTGTGCTACCCTCCGAGACGGCATTGCCGTTTGAGTCAAGAAGCTGGAAGCCGATATTATATTCACCCATGTACCATCCATACATATTGACCTTGGAGATATATCTTTCAGCATATACTTCTGCATTGTGCATCACTACATAACCGCTGACGGAATAATAATCTCCGGAAACCTGCTCATTGCCGAACACGTGCAGTGGCAGAACCTCTATATGCAGGTCCAGTGCTCCTGACGACTCCACATAAGGAGTCTTCCATTGAATCCCATTGTATGTCGCAAATGTTTTTTCTGCTATGCTGATGTCAAAAGAATGGTAGAATGCCGATGATTTGCCATCATCACTTTCTTCTGTGCCCGATATTGCTGCGTCACTCATGTTCACTTTCATCACATTCCTGCAGTTCTTAATGAATGTGCGGCTGATTCCGTTCCAAGATTTGGAATATGTGGCTTTGTCAGTATTGATTTCTACTTTCAGAGACTTGATGGTTTGTGGATTGGTGCATATCCATACATTCTTGATTGAGCCGTCAGATTCAAGAGTTATGTTTCCATCCCTCTGAAGTATTACGACCGTATTGGAACAATCCGATTTTTCGCCTGCAGACAGAATAGCATTATAGTCAAGCAAAAAGTCACCTGTGAGTGCCGCTTCTTCGTCCGCCGTCAGTACTATTGAGATAATTTTCTCGTTTTCAGATATATATGGCAGATTGACAAAATCAAGGTCAAGATGAGCGACTGCTCTCTGCCATAGCATAGGGTAGCAGTTGCCACTTTCCAATGTAGTGATTTCATCAGTATTTCCGACAAGTATGTCAGCCGCAGAATCAAACGAATGCACACCATCCCTGCTGACAGGAATCTGCCGCGAAGGAATCCTGACCATCATTGTCTTATCATCCGTCATCTGTTTGTCTATCAGGCAATCGGAAGGATAGATACCGAAAAACTGCCATTTGTCCATCTTCCCGGCAAGGAAGCCGGAAGGAACTGCAAACCGTGCTTTTGACGCACCTTCTGTGGGGCTTGTTTCCGATTGGATGAAGCTGCCACCCGGAGATGAAACCGATGCACCGGAAGCATCAAGCCAGGTCCCATTTCCTTTTGCAGCCACACATATTCTGTCACCTGCGCTCCAGAGAATAGTTTCTCCGTCCCAATGAGTCTTGGACTGGGGATTCAGCTGGGGTTTTTCCGAGCTGAGCCATACGGACGCATTGTCTGGCAAATTCTCCACCCTTTCCAGAGAGCAGGATAGGGTGGAGGCTGCCAGAATAAGTCCAATGAGGATTTTTTTCATTGTAAAAGACTGTTACTGACTCTTTTTACCATCAAGAGAACTGGTCTCTGTCTTCTTGTCCGTGTTTATGACCACATCGCTGATTCTGTAGTGGCCTTTGGTTACAGCAGTATCACCATCCTGGACATCATATTCCACGGAATAGGTCCCGACAGGCAGTACATATGTCAGTACAACATTCTTCTGGTATGCAGAACCGGAATCTGCCACGACTTCTCCCTTGCCATTCAAGACTTTGAGATGGGTGATATACTGTGAATTGGTACATTTGAAATCAAGTATTCCGTTTCTTGTCCTGTCAGGAGGCAGAATCGGGAAGGAGCAAGAACGCTGTGACTCTGGCAATGTGTGTACTCCTTCTACGAAATTCCCTTCGACACCCCAAGTAGCGTGTCTGTACAGATATGCATAAATAGGATCAAGACTCAACTTCAATACGAATCTTTCGGATTTGTCTTCATCTTTGGTTCCTGACACTTTCCAGCACCAGCTTGCTTCACATTTCTGGTCGGTTCTTGCTATGGCCGGTACTGCCTTCTGTGTGTCATCTTCCATAAGGAAATTGTTGCATACATACTTGTATGATACGCTCTTGTCATAAGGAGATGTGGCCATCTCGACGCTTTGGTCCTTGATGGTCCGGCTTTCGCTTT
>JALFNZ010000115.1 GCA_022774085.1 Bacteroidales bacterium | reverse complement strand
GAGGCGGCCCCGGACATTGTCATCAGCGATGTCGTGATGCCTGACAAGACAGGATATGAGTTCTGCAGGGAAATTAAGAATAACCTTCAGCTTTCCCACATTCCTGTAATTCTGCTCACAGCCAAGGCAAATGTTGAAGATCAAGTTGAAGGACTCAACTGCGGGGCGGATGCATATGTTACAAAACCATTTGAACCACAATACCTTATTGCTCTCATCAATTCACAGATAAAAAACAGGGAGAATACCAGGAAACTGCTTTCAAGCTCCACCGAAGTGGAAGAACTCGAGGAGAACACCCTTTCAGAACAGGACAGTGCTTTCATGAAAGATCTGTATGAATTGATGGAAAGGGAAATATCCAACAGTGAACTCGATGTGACGGGAATGACTGAAAGGTTGCACATGTCAAGAACCAAGTTTTATTATAAAGTCAAGGGTCTGACAGGAGAAAACCCGAGTGTATTCTTCAAAAGGTACAAGCTCAACAGAGCAGCTCAGCTTCTCAAAGAAAGAAAATACAATATTTCCGAGATTGCTGACATGACAGGCTTCAGTACACTCTCTCATTTCTCAACCAGTTTCAAGAAGCAATTCGGGGTTACTCCGAGTGAATATCTCAAATAATGGCCTGAATCCAGACTAATAAATTGCAAAAATCTGCCAATATGTCAGTTATCTTGCATTGGCAGATTATTTGTTGTCAGGGCGGAGGATAATTTGATAAAAAAGATTCAATATAATATGACAAAGGAAAACAAGGAGAAAGAACTTAAAGAGGAAGTTCAGCAGACACCTGCCGCTGAAAGCGAAATTGAGGCGGATGTTCAGGAAATCCAGGAGGAGAATGAAGAAAAACAGCCAGAACCGGATGAAATCGGTCTTCTCAATTCTAAGGTAGAGGAGCTTGAGGCGAAACTGGCCAGGGAGAAGGACGATTATATCAGACTGATGGCCGAGTTTGACAATTTCCGCCGCAGGACTTCCCAGGAGAAACTTGATCTGGTTTCGGTTGCATCCATGGACACTATCAAGGGACTGCTTCCTATTCTTGACGATTGCGAGAGAGCGCTTGCAGTACTTGGAGAATCTAGTGACAGTGAGGCTGCAAAAGAAGGTACAAACTTGATTTACACCAAGTTGTTGAATTATCTCCAGAGCAAGGGACTTGCAGTGATTGAAGCTGCCGGTCAGGTTTTCGACACTGACCTTCACGAGGCCGTGGCTCAGTTCCCCGTCCAGGAAGAGGAAAAGAAGGGCAAAGTATTCGATGTAGTACAGACTGGATATACCCTCAACGGAAAGGTTATCCGTTTCGCAAAAGTTGTTGTCGGCATTTAATTGCAGACATATGATTTTGATATAGAATCATGGCAGAGAAAAGAGATTATTATGAGGTGCTTGGCGTTGACCGTAATGCCACACCGGACGAAATAAAGAAGGCCTACAGGAAAATGGCCATCAAATATCACCCGGACAAGAATCCAGGTAACAAAGAGGCAGAAGAGAAGTTCAAGGAGGCAGCCGAGGCATATGCCGTACTGAGCGATCCTGACAAAAAGGCTCGTTACGACCAATACGGCCATGCAGGAGTAGAGGGAGCAGGTCCAGACTTCAGCGGCGGCTTCGGTAATCTGAATGACATCCTCAACGATTTGTTTTCAGGAGCTTTTGGAGGCAGCGGATTCGGTGGCTTCGGAGGTTTCGGTGGATTTGGAGGAGGCCGTCAGGGACAGCCTCAGCAGAGAGTTTACAGGGGGCGTGACATACGCGTCCGCGTAAAGCTGACACTCGAAGAAATTGCAAACGGCACAGAAAAGGAAATAACCATCGAAAGAAGTGTTCCATGCAAGGACTGCGGAGGAAAAGGAACAAAAAACAGTTCTGACATCAAGACTTGCCCAGGCTGTAACGGTACCGGACAAACTGCAAGGGTTTCCAATTCGTTCCTCGGTCAGACTGTGACCTATTCCACATGTCAGCAATGCGGCGGAGAAGGAAAGATTATCAGCAATCCATGCCCTGCTTGCTCGGGAACAGGTCTTACACGCAAGCGTGACACCATCAAGGTGAAGATACCTGCAGGAGTCGAAGGCGGAATGCAGATGACAATTCAGGGAGAGGGTCATGCAGCAAAGAACAACGGTATCAACGGCGACTTGCTGGTTGTCATTGAAGAACAGCAGCATCCGGACTTTACCCGCAACGGAAGCGACCTTTATTATACAAAGATTATCTCACTTCCGGAGGCTATCCTCGGAGCAGATGTCGAGATTCCATGCATCGATGGCACATACAAAGTCAAAGTTGAGCCGGGTACCCAATCAGGTACGACCGTAAGGCTCAGGGGCAAGGGACTTCCAGTGCTCAATTCATACGGGAAAGGTGACCTGTATGTGAAATTCGCGGTGTGGATTCCTAAAAAGCTCAACCGCCACGAGAAAGAATTTATAGAGTCTGTAAAGGACAGTGACTCATTCAAGCCGGCTCCTACAAAGGAAGACAAGAGTTTCTTTGACAAGCTGAAGGACTTGTTTTAAAGAAGTTTAGAAAGACAAAGGGCTGAAGGTGGAAAAAATTAACTTTCTTCAAAAAATAATCAAAAAAGTTTTGGAGAATAAAAAATAATTCCTACTTTTGCAGTCCCAAAATCAAAGCAACCTCTTGCGCAGGGTTTAATTATAAACGCAATGTTGCCAATTATTTAAATTTGAAAAAGAAATGGATCTTATCAAAGTAGTAGAGCAGGCATTTGAAAGCGATAAGACAGCTTGCTACCCTAAATTCAAAGCCGGTGACACTATCACCGTAACATACAGAATCAAAGAGGGCGATAAAGAGAGACTTCAGAAATTCAGAGGCACAGTCATTCAGCTTCGCGGAGCATCTCCAGCAACCAGGACTTTCACAGTCCGCAAGATTGCAAGCGGAGTAGGTGTTGAGAGAATTTTCCCATTTGCTTCTCCATTTATCGAGTCAATCGAACTCAACAAAGTTGGTAAAGTTCGTAGAGCACGTATCTTCTACCTCCGTGACCTCGCTGGTAAGAAGGCTCGCATCAAAGAGAAAAAGACTGCGATTGTCGCTAAAGACAACGAGTAGTAAAATAGCAGCATAGCTGCAAACGGCCCGCTAGCTCAACTGAATAGAGCATTTGACTACGGATCAAAAGGTTACAGGTTTGAATCCTGTGCGGGTCA
>JALFNZ010000110.1 GCA_022774085.1 Bacteroidales bacterium | reverse complement strand
GGCTCTGCACGCCAAGACTCTTGGTTTCGTACATCCGGGAACAGGACAGATGGTTCGTTTCGATTCTCCTTTGCCGGAGGATATGCAGGCCCTGATAGATAAATGGAGGAAATACTCGGAGAACATGGGGCAGTTCCTTGATTCAGAAGAATGATAAACATTATTTCTTAATACTATTACTATGAATAAACAATTGATCTCAATGGCATTAGCCGGCCTGATGGCTGCTGGTTGCTGCAGTAACTCTGTCAAGCCTGCCATCGAAAAGGATGAACAGGTTGAAAAGAAGGTTGAGCAGGTGCTCAAAGGTATGACTCTGGAAGAAAAAGCTGGACAGCTAGTTCAGATCACTTCAGATGTGATTTCCACAAGGGGTGTCCTTGATACTGCAAAGGTCAGGGCTGTTGTAAAAAACTGGAAGATAGGTTCTTTCCTCAATGTTTTCGGAGGAGTCAGTGCTTCGAGAGCCGAAACTGCTGAAATGGTACGCCAGATTCAGGAGATTACCATGCAGGAAATCGGAATCCCTACCATTTTCGGACTTGACATGATCCATGGTGCAACTTATCTTTCAGACGGTACTTTCTTCCCTCAGGAAATCAACCTTGCCGCTACTTTCAACAGGGAATATGCAAAGCAGCTTGGTGAGGTTATGGCTTATGAGACAAGGGCTGCAATGGTTCCTTGGATTTTTTCTCCTGTGATGGACCTTGGACGCGATCCAAGGTGGCCCCGTCATTGGGAAAGCTGGGGTGAAGACCCATATCTCCAGAGTGAAATGTCTGTTGCTGAGACAATTGCAGCTCAAGGAGAGAATCCTAACGATGTGGACTTGGACCATGTTGCAGTCAGCATCAAACACTACCTGGCTTATGGCACACCTGCCACAGGACAGGACAGGACTCCGGGTCTTGTTTCTCCTGCAGACCTTCGTGAGAAATATTTCCGTCCGTTCAAAGAGTGCTTCCAGGCTGGTGCTCTCACATTGATGGCAAACTCTGCTTCAATCAACGGTGTTCCTGTTCACTCAAGCTATGAATATCTCACCCAGTGGTGCAAGAATGACCTCGGATGGGACGGAATGGTTGTGACTGACTGGGCTGACATCGACAACCTCTACACTCGTGAGCACATTGCTGCTGACAGGATGGAAGCTGTTGAGATTGGTATCAACGCCGGAGTTGACATGATTATGGATCCTTATGAGCCAGACGTTTGCGGTGACATCGTAGAGCTCGTGAAAGCTGGCCGCATTTCTAAGGAAAGGCTTGATGATGCTGTACGCAGAGTTCTTCGACTCAAAGTGCGTCTCGGACTTTTCGAGAATCCTACCTGGAGCGTTGACGGTTATGACAAGTTCGCATGTGATCAATTCAGGCAGATGTCCTATAATTCTACAGTTGAGTCCATGGTTCTGCTCAAGAACGAAAAGAATCTGCTTCCTTTGAAGAAGGGAACAAAAATCCTTGTTACCGGTCCTAATGCAAATTCAATGAGGACATTGAATGGTGGATGGTCATATTCATGGCAGGGTGACAGGGCCGATGAATTCACTCAGGACTACAATACGATTCTTGAGGCTCTGCGTGCCGAGTTCGGTGCTTCAAATGTCAATTATATTCCTGGAGTAGAGTATGTTCCTGGTCCGGATTGGAGGCTTGACAAGGCTACCGGAATTGATGCAGTTCAGAGAGCGGCCCTCTCTGCAGATGTTGTCATTGCCTGCATTGGTGAAAATTCCTATTGCGAGACTCCAGGTAACATCAATGACCTCAATCTTTCTGAAAATCAGAAGAATCTTGTCCGTGCAGCAGCAAAATCAGGCAAGCCTGTTCTTCTGGTTCTCAACGAGGGTCGTCCGAGAATTCTTAACGAGATTGAACCTCTCGCTGCAGCTGTAGTCGATATTATGCTTCCTTCAAACTTCGGAGGTGATGCTCTTGCAGCTCTTCTTTCAGGTCGTGAGAACTTCAGCGGCAAGCTTCCGTTCACTTACAGCAAGTATGTTAATGCTCTTCATACATACGATTACAAAGTCAGTGAGAATGTCCAGACTATGAGTGGTGCATACAACTATGACGCTGTCATGGATGTCCAGTGGCCATTCGGAGCAGGTCTCAGCTATACTTCATTCGAATATTCTGATTTCAAGCTTCTTAACGGTTCCACTTTCTCAAGCAGTGATGTTCTTACTTTCGAGGTCACTGTTAAGAATGTTGGTCAGCGCAAAGGTAAGGAGTCCGTTCTTCTGTTCTCAAGCGACCTTGTGGCAAGCATGGTTCCTGACGTCAAACGTCTCCGCCAGTTCACTAAAGTTGAGCTTGAGCCTGGCCAGAGCACCAAAGTAACCCTTTCCTTCCCTGCAACTGAACTTGCATTTGTAGGAAGAGATGGCAAATGGCGTATTGAAGAGGGCGAATTCAGATTTGCATGTGCAGGTGAGTCACTTCACGCTAACTGCAAAGACACCAATGTCTGGAATACCCCTAATATTGAATAATCAACTAAAGTTTCGCAACATGCGAAACTTAAATAATACTTAATATAGTTGCGGGTCAGGATTCATTCGAAATCCTGACCCGCAGCCGTCTTATTACCCCTTGGGAGTTTTTTATAATAATTACTTAGCAATGCAGATAGCAACGCGGTTGGTCTCAGGAGTGCTGTTTGGTTGCTCTTTTGAGCCCTTGTAGTCAACTGAGATGCGGTCTGAAGCAATGCCTTTGCCAGAAAGGTAGGCTGCAACTGCCTCTGCTCTCTTCTGAGAAAGGAAAGTGTTCCTTGCATCAGTTCCGGTAGCTGCATCAGCATAG
>JALFNZ010000107.1 GCA_022774085.1 Bacteroidales bacterium | reverse complement strand
TCAGGATTTGTGCAGAGTATGTCATCCATTGCAATGATATGTGCATTGCCTCTGTTGAATGAATAATTGACCGGACCGAAGAACTTGGTGAAATATTTCTCCATCTCAATGTCCATTTCAACAGAATAGGACTTGTTCTCCGCAATCAGATTATTGTCGTGGTTGCCCATGACCTGAAATATAGGAACTGATGTCTTGTCAACATGCATTGCCCTTTTCATATTGGAAAAAACTGCACTGCCGATATTATATTCCTTGTCTGAGGTATTGTATCCAATATCTCCAAGAGTTATTGCATATACAGAGGCCTGGGCTCCATATTTCTGTGCGGAAGATTTAAGATCGGGCACGGTTTCATTCGAGAAACGGACAGTATGACGGGTATTGTTCTGACATTGAGGATCGGCAAGGGTAAAAAGGTAGAATTCATTCTCTGGAACAGCTAATTTCCTGAGGATGAAGTCATATCGGGGTTGTCCTTTCTCGATTTTCTTCCAAAAACATGGCAATCCGTCTTCTATAGGAACTTCATATTCGGAAGGAATTGAAATATTCACCATTGCTGAAAAGTCGCTGCCCTTCTTCAGTTGATATATCCCATACGAATCTGTTACCGTGCAATTGAAACCGTCACTGACGGTAACCCCTGAAACAGGGTTACCATCAGTATCGGTGACAACACCACAATAGTCCATTCCTTCTTCAAGACTTACCTCGATCTTGTCGGCCGGATTGTTGTCCGGGCCTTCTTCCGGGCCTGGCTTGGTGCAGGAAAAAGACATTGCTGAAAAAACCAACACGCAAACAGAAAATCTATATGCTTTTCTTCTCATGAATCAATTAATATGATTATTCCCAAAGTTTATTCTGTCCAAGATTCGGGTTCACTACAAGGGCAGAGCGAGGAATTGGTCTGATATACATCTTCTCTTCCCAATTTCTCATGATGTTGTATTTGAGAAGTCCATTCTCAGAGAGCTCACGGGTACCGTCGAGTTTCTGATATACCACACCGCTTTCGTTTCCAGCCTTTCCTGTGTAGAAGCAGACATCGTTCTGTCCGTCATTATTCAGGTCGAATGGGACGTCAGCTGCAGGTACATAGACTCCATACCATGCACGGGTAAGGAGTTCTCCCTTGTGCCAACGTGCAAGGTCATCGGTCCTCAAATCTTCCATATAAAGCTCAATAGCCCTTTCACGGCGGATTTCAAGTGCCATGTTGTCATTCATTCCATAGTATTCAGCAAGGAAAGGATCTGCGCTTGACGGCATCTCACCTGAAACGCCGGCACGTTCACGGATAGGTCTTATAGTCTGGTCCCAAACAGCAGAATTGAACTCACCTTTCTCCCATTTTGCTTCAGCATAGTTAAGCAGCACCTCAGCATAGCGGAGAATAGGCATTGCATTGGTTGCAGTGGCTGAAGCCTCATAGGCTGTATCATCAAGAGTGAACTTGCATACATGGTATCCGGTTCTTGTGACTGCAAAGTTAGGAGCAGTTTTCACATTTTGAACACCACCTTTGGTTTTTGTATAGTCAGGGCCCATGAAAATCTGGGTAAGACGCCAGTCTCTTCCGGTCATTTCAGTGACAAAGTCCTCAACTTCTGCCTCACGACGGCTTCCGTCAAGATTGAGGAACATTCTTACGAAATCATGGCTTCCTGAAAAACTTCCGCCATAACCACCTGCTGCAAAACGCCAGGTCACCTCATGTCCGAGGTTAAGTGAGGCACTGTATTCGCGTGCCCATATGACCTCCGTCCTGTTGACAGCTTCCTTGGTGAAGAGTTCACGGTACTGTCCCCTTACATTGCCGGCAGAATAGATGCTGTATGCTCCTGAATTGATGAGTTCTTCACATGCCTTGATGCACTCGTCGATGAATTTGCCCTGAAGAGATGCATCCGTCCAAGGTTTCTGGGTAGAAGGATTTACAGAATGATATTTCCTGTATGTTCCTTCATACAGACAAACTCTTGACTTGTAAGCAAGGGCGATGTACTTGTTTATCTGCGCGCCATTTGTCCACTCTGAAGAGCTGAAAAGATGTTCACATGCGAAGTTGAGGTCTTCAAGAACCTTGGTCATGACTAAGTCACGATCATCCCTTCCTTTGTAGAGTGCATCATAGTCCTCGGCATCGATAGGTGTGTCATACCAAGGCACATCTCCGAAAGTCTTGACCTTTTCATAATAGAAATAAGCTCTCCAGAAACGGGCTGTCGCTTCATAATGGTTGAGAGTCTCCTCGCTTACACCCGGTGTTGAACGGAAGTTTGCAAGGAACCAGTTTACATTATACAGCATATTCCAGTTGCTGCTGCTCCATCCTGTCTGTTTGTCGGCATCCCAATAATCTGTAAGATAGCCCGTTGACTGTGGAGTCACGCAAATATCCGAATATGCATCACCGGTACAGATATCAAGTGCATCCGGAGTATATTTCTGAACAAAACCGTTGACATATGTTTTCAATGAACCTTCATTCTTGAAATATGTCTCGGAGTTGAACGATGCCTCCGGTGTCCTTGTAAGGAAGTCGGAGCATGATGCCAGAAGAAGTGTACCGGCCAGCAATATTATTGATTTTTTCATTGTTTTCATCTTTAGAATGTTATGCTCAAACCGATTGTAAATGTTCTCATTACAGGATAACCTTCACCGTCTCCAGAACCGTCGCCTCCCTTTGTGTTGAGGAAGTCACCGTCACCTGCATAGATGTTCTCAGGGTCGTAGTTGACAGCATATTTTCTCATTGGAGTCCAAGTAAGGAGGTTCTCACCTGTAACGTAAACCTTGAGTCCCTGGAGTTTCATTGACTCAACGACTTTCTTAGGGAAGGTATAGTCGATGGTAAGGTTCTTCAGGCGGAGATATGCTGCGCTCTGGAGATAACGTGTGTTAGGCTGTGAGAGGATACCGTTTGTATTTGAGGCATTGTAACCGACAAGTCGTGGCCAGTATGCATCCGGATTCTCTTCGCTCCAACGGTCAGCATGAGCAGGAATGTCAATACTGTACGGACGGCCGTATTTACCCCAGAAGAGGTTGGACTCCTTGGCAGGATACCAGTCGCGTTTTCCGACACCCTGAAGCATTGCACTGATGCCTATTCCGTTCCAGTTGATTCCGAGGTTGAGGCTATAGAGATAGCGAGGATTGATATTACCGATGACCTTGAGGTCTCCATGGTTATTGATGGTACCGTCACCCTTGCTTATCTTGCCGTCAGGCTCTCCATTTTCTCCACCTCCTATATCTTCATACCTCGGGTCACCAGGTTTAGGAGACCATTTCTCTGATTTGAACTGGGAATAATCCTTTCCATGCTCAAGGATTTCCTCTTCAGACTGATAAAGGCCGTTGCAGACATATCCCCAGAGTTCACCAAGCTCCATTCCTTCATAATAATAGTTGGTAAAGTTGGTTGGAAGTGTACCAGTCTTGGATGTATATTTGGTAATGAAGCTACGGCTGTCCCATACTGCTGCCTTGATGCTGTAGCTGAGGGCATGTCCGCCGACCATGTGGCTGTCTCTCCAGCCGAGGCTGAGCTCCCATCCGTCAGTCTTCATGTCTGCATAGTTGCCTTTAGGTGCAGAGTTACCATAGACAGCAGGAAGTTCGTCACCTGAAACATACATGTCGGTGGTCATTCTGCGATAAACGTCAGCAGTGAAATTGAGTCTTCCGTTGAGGGCCTCGAAATCCAGACCTATGTCATAGGTGGTTGCTTTCTCCCATGTAAGTCCGTCCGGAATTGGAGAAGGAGCTGAAGTATATTTGAAGATATTGCCATTGTCAACGACTGAGCTCTTGCTCAGGCCCATTGTTGACATATATGCATAAGCATTGCTGATAAGACCGTTACCTGCTGTACCGGCAGAGAGGCGGATCTTGAGGTTGTCAAGCCAGTCGGCACCTTTCATGAAAGGCTCCTCTGAAATACGCCATCCGATCGATCCTGAAGGGAAATATCCCCATTTCTGGCCTGCAGGGAAGCGGGAGTTGCCGTCTCCACGGCCACTTAGCTCGATAAGATAACGGCTCTTGTAGTTGTAGGCTACTCTGTAGAATACTCCGACAAGTCCTGAGTTGTATGAACCGTTGTCCTTGATTTCGAAGTTCTCTCCGTCAACAAGGCTGAAGTTCGGCATGCTCGAATCAATCATACCCTGACGTGAGGTATATTTTGACTTGTATCTAAGGTCCTCGATGTTCCAACCTGCCATGACTGTGAGGTTGTTGTTCGGGCCAAGCTTTGGCGTGTATGTGAGAGTTGCATCTCCCGTAAGTCTCTGCTGATTGTTATCAGTTTCTGTGTACATTGAGCCGGCAGGACGCTGCGAGCTGATGCCCGGAGCAGTGTAATATGTATGCTGTGAAATCGAACGGACGATTGTGCTGTTGCGGTTGTAAAATGCAAAACTTGCCTTTGCAGTGAGCACATCCTTGATGATGTCAATCGTTGCAGTGGTCTTGTTGGTAACGGTGAATTTCTTATCCTTTCTCCAGGAATCACCTTCAACAAAGCCTGCATAGCCTGAATAGACAGCAGCATTGGTCCAGGTTCCGTCAGGGTTGTAAGGAATGGTCATAGGATAGGCCTGGTGGGACATCATACGGATTGGGTTGTAGTTGTTGATGCTCACTCCGGTGTGGTTGGTTGGCTGGTGAGACTGGAAATAGGTGATTTCAGTCTTGTTCTCTACCCTGAACCAAGGGCGGATGTTCACATTACCCTTTGCAGATACATTGTAAGTGCGGTATTTGTCATTGCCTTCCCTATATATGCCATCCTGGTCAAATACACGGCCAGAAACATAATATGAAGCAATGTCATTTCCTCCGGAAACATTGATATTGTGCTGGTGACTGATTGTCCAGTCCTTATAGAAGAGGCTGTACCAATCGGTGTTTCCGAAATATTCGTAATTGCCCTGAGTATTGATGCGGACTACATCGAGAGAAGGGTCATTGCTTCTGCGCTCCAGCTCCTGGTACCACTCACGGGAGAATGGGAAGGAGTTGTTGATACCTGTAGGGTCAACAAGGCGGCAGTTGTTGTAAGCTTCCAGGAAGTCGGTTGTCCACTGATAACCATCGGTCACGAACTGTGGCCTTACTGTCCTCTGAGAGAAGTTTACTGTTCCGTTATAAGTAATCTTTGCAGAGCCTTTCTGCGGGTTCTTGGTGGTAAGGAGGATGACTCCGAATGTTCCACGAGCACCGTAAACAGCTGTGGATGAAGCATCTTTGAGGACAGTTACTGACTCGATATCCTCAGGGTTGACAGAGTTCATATCACCTTCGACACCATCAATGAGAACGAGGGCAGATCCGCCTGAACCGATTGAGGTCTCATTACCGCGGATTCGGACTGTGGCTCCACGGCTTGGTTTACCATCGGTGAAGGTAAGGGTAAGACCCGGGACATTGCCCTGAAGGGCACGGGACATGTTCATTGCGGAACCGGTCCTGTCCTGAATGTCTTCAGTTTTGAGCACATCGACTGCACCTACAATATCACGGCGTTTCTGTACACCATATCCGACAACGACTGATTCATCAAGGGATGTATTGTCTGCCTGAAGTGTGATGTTGATGACAGCCTGCTGTCCGACCGTAATTGTCTGTGACTTGAATCCAAGGAAAGAAAATTCAAGTGGATTGCCTTGTGTGACGGAGATTGTGTATTTTCCGTCCATATCAGTTATTGTACCGAGTCCTGTTCCAGGTACAGACACAAAGGCACCTGCAACCGGTTCACCGGATGCATCCACCACCTGTCCCGATACAGTACTCTTTGTCTGGGCCAGGGCCGAAGGCAAAGAGCAAACGAACAGAAACAACGCAACAAAAATCCCTCCCCATTTCGCCTGATGCGATACGCAGGGCTTTGTTTTAGCTTCGATATTTTTCATTTCGTTTCTTTTAGTTATTAATTTTATATGCCAGCATTCCGCTGTTTGTGAACCATACAAAATAACAGCCAAAAGAGCCGATGAGATTTCATTAAATATTCTCGTGCGACAAATATAGGATTCTTTTTTTCATTTCACATCATTATTTGAATATATTTTTAAAATATTTTTTCATTTTTCATCATTTTTTACATCTTACTCTTTCAAATTAAATTTATTTCATTACATTTGTATCGTGAACCATACAGCGGCAGTCTGATTTGAGAGTTTGATGGGAATAACCACAAACCCAAATTGACAAAAGTATGAATATCAACATCAGAAGCCTTGTTTCTGCAATCATCCTTTCTGCTTTCGCAATGTCATTCTCTTCTTGTGTCAAGGAAGAAGTGAACCCGAATCTGAGAAGGGATACAGATGCTGTGAACATAGCTTATAATGAAGGAGCCACCGCGACCGTGACAGTAAGGTACAACGGTCAGTGGCACGCGGTTTCTGAATCAGATTGGTTGTCAGTCAGCCCTGACTCTTCGGAGCCTGTGATTGGCAACGGCACAGATTTCCAGAAAGTCACCATTACGGCCAAGCGCAATTCAGGTGAATCCAGAGAAGGAAGTATCCGTATTGTTTCTGAAAACGGTACATACTCCGCTTCTGTTAAAGTAACTCAGGCTGACGGACAGTTTACCATTGAAAAACCTGTTCTGACCGGAACACTTACCAAAGGCGAATCGGCTTCAGCTGCAATCCTGGTTAAATACAGCAAGGCTGCCGGAGGAGAAAAAATAGTGATTGAGGCTAACATTTCAGGTGATGCTGCCCTGAGCATTGCTCCGAGCACCGAATTCATCGTTGCTTCTGAAGGCAACGGATCATTCAGCGTTCCTGTAAAAGGTATAGTATCAACAGTCGGCACAATATCTCTCAATGCAAATGTCAAGGTTGCAGGAAAGGAAGTGGCATCAGAATCAATCACCGGCAATATCCTCTCTCCTGACATTGTATATATCCAGACATTCGACAAAATGATATTCGGAGGTGATTATCCGAACAATGCTCCGGGAATCGGCGTGGAAGGAAAGCAGACATATTATTGGAACGCACCTGAGGATATGTGGCAGCCTTTTGCCAAGAATGACCAGGATGGAACCTATGATGTCTTCGGTGATTCAAATGAGAGTTGGAAACAGTACGATATAACGGCATACAGAGAAGACAGAGGCCTTTCAGGATGGGGCGGTGCAAGATGCTACGAGCATCCGGGTTATCTCAAAGTCGGTACAGGTTCGAATTACGGATGGTTCCAGCTCCCTGCCCTTTCAAACCTCAAGGGCGAGACAACCGTCACCCTCACAATGAAACTCCTTCGCTTCGACAACACTGACGGAACAATAGAAATCACTGCCGAAGGTGGCGGAGCCGTTGTCGGAGGAGTGCTTACGTCAGAGAATTTCCCGGCACAGACAAAGGCTGATGACAGGAAATGGACAGTACGCTCATTCAGAATCGATGGAGCTACTCCTGCTACAAGAATCAAGGTATCAACTGAGAATTCTGCAAATATAAAGACTACACGTTTCAATGTGGACAGCATCGTTGTCTCGACTTCTGTCGTGAAACTGACCGAACCTCTCAGGACAATTGAGGCTTCAGAGATAAAGACTTATCCTTCAGAGACTTCGATTACAGCAGAGTGGCCGTCTGTTGAGAATGCCGATGCCTATGCACTGACCATATATTCAACTGCAAATCCTAACTTCAAATATTCTGTGGAAACAGATCAGACAAGCTATACTTTTGACAGCATTCAGTCAGGAGAATATATGTTTGAGATCACAGCAATCAGCCACATCCAGCCGGAATTCAATTCTGAAACTACAGTAAAGAAGATCGGTACTGCAGGATATGTATTTGAAAAACTTGAGGCTCCTGCGAATGTGAAAGTTGAAGCAAATGGCGTCAACGTGAATGCAAGCTGGAGCGTTGTTCCGGGCTGCTCTCTTTTCAAGGCCGAGATATTTGAAGAAAACGGAACCGAAGCACTTGCAACCAAGTACGTAAATACTACATCGGTTCAGTTCACGAAGCTTACTCCTACACATAGATATTATGTTACATTGCAGTCTGTCGTATCTGAGGCATCAGCAAATGAGTATGATTCAGAAATCATTACTACCTCAGTAGTGGAAATTGCAAAACCTGAACTCAAGGCTGAAATTGTATTTGTCAATGAGTCTCAATATGGAATCAGATGGACTCTCAGTGATTATGAGAACTTTGATTTCGACTATGCTTCCACATATACGCTTGCAACCTATAAGGATGAGGCTTGTACTGACCTGCATTCATCATTCAAGTTTGCATCCAAGCAGAGTATTTTCTCAAGTACGAGGAACATTCCATTTAAGGTTTCTCCTCAGTTCATGGTATCAGGACTTGATTCAGGAAGGGACTATTGGGTTAAAGTTACAGATACTTCATTTGAGGTCAGCAAGACAGTCAAAGTGACTACTGAAGCTTCCAAGGTCGTGACAATGCCTTCAGGCACCGCATCAGCAGGAGATATCATCCTCTTCGAGGACTTCAGCGAATGGCCGTTCGGCGGAGAGTGCGTACGCGGATTCTCAGGATGGGCATTGAAGAGTACAGGTTCATATTATGAGAACTACAATGCTCTCGGAGAAGATCCTATCGGCGACGGAAGCAAACTCATTTACTGTACGGCAGACAAACATAGCGGTCTGATGAACACATTCAAATGGCATGTTCCGAATACCAGACAGAAAGACTGGGGAGCAATACTTGAAAGTAATAAGGAAGGTGCACTTTGTATGGCTGCAGGTCTTGTCAAGATCGGAGCAAGCAGCAAGTATGCACAGATTGTAACCCCTGCCATTACCTGCCTTTCAGGTACAGCAGAAGTGGAAGTATCATTTGACGCTGCTCCTTACATGGATCCTACAAGCGGAACTTCAGTTCCTTACAAGTTCGACCCTGCAACAGTCATTGTCCAGGTTTACAACAACTCGGCAAGAAAGGATGAAAGCAAGTTCATCAACCACGAAATCGGAACGCCTTCTGAGGACCAGGTGCACAAATTCACCCTCCCGACAGCCAATGATTCCGACTACAAATGGACACACCACACCTTCACTGTCAAGGTGAACAATGGTGATGCAATTGCAATCGGATCATACAGAGACGATCCGTCAACTACAAACCAGCGTCGTATGTATCTTGATAACATCCAGTTGATGGTTGTCAGCTACAAATAAACCGATTACTCTTTCATAAGTGGTAATATATAAGTGGTATTATGGGCAGAAGCCGGAGCAATGAGAATTGCCCCGGCTTCTTGTTGAATGGTATCAAAAAAAATATATCCGGAATATTATAAACATACTCCGGATATGTGTCACAGATTATCAGCGATTTTCAGCAATCTGTTTTGCTTCAGGACGAATGAGGAGGGCACAAAGGATGACACCGATAAGGGCGCCGACTGCAACGGTAAGATTGGCAACATTCCAATCAAAAGCGCTTGCAACTCCACCTACGAAAATCTTTGAACAGATAGCATCACCGATAAAGTAGCCGAAAAGGCCTACGAAACCGGCTGCTGTACCAGCTGCATTCTTAGGGACAAGGTTGAGAGCCTGAACACCAGTCAAAGCAACAGGACCGTAAATAAAGAATCCTATCAGACAGAGAGCTACATAAACCAGAACCTTCTGAACGGCAGGATCCATAGGAATGAAACCAGCACCGACAAACCAATAAAGTAGTACTCCTGCCATGCAGGCAAGCATACAGATTACGTTCATAGGTGCACAGCGGCCCTTGAATATCTTGGAAGTGGCAAGACCGCAAAGAATGGTTCCTGCAGCACCCACAAGGTTGTGAACAGAGAAGGCCATCTTGCTTTCTGCCGGGGTCATGATACCTGCATCAGAGAGGAAGGTCGGTGCCCAGTCTCCGATACCGTATCTTACCATATAGACAAATACATTGCTGAGAGCGACAATCCACAAAAGCTTATTCTTCAATACATGGTCCACAAAGAGCACCTTGAAAGGCAGCTTTTCGCCAGCTTTTCCCTTACTCTTGATTCCGCTATAGTCATTTCTCCAATCCTGGACTGAAGGCAGTCCGCAAGACTCCGGAGTGTCACGGATAGCCCACCAGCAGAAGACTGCAATCAGAATGGCTATGACTGACGGGAAGATGAAATTACCCCTCCAGGCCTGAGCCTCATCAAGACCGAAGGTAGGAGCGAATAAGATAAAGAGAGAAACTCCGGCAATGGCAAGGATTCCAAGGGAGAAACTACCAACTGTATGTGATACATTCCATACACTCATCTTAAAACTCCTTTCGTTCTGGGAGAACCAGTGCGCCATAATACGTCCGCATGGAGGCCAGCCAAAGCCGCTGAGCCATCCTACTACGAGCATCAGGGCAAAAATGATTGCAGTGTTGAGTGCAGTGTTGGCTCCGAAAGGAAGCACACCTACAAGAATCATCGTAAGAGCTGACAGCACCAGACCCACACAGAGGAATTTGCGTGAATCTGAACGGTCTGAAACCGAACCCATGATGAACTTGCTGAATGCATAGGCAATCGAGACAGCCGACATCGTCAGACCTACCTTTGCGGCATCCAGAATGCCGTTCTCAATCATTTCCGGAGCGGCAAGTGAAAGATTCTTTCTTACAAGATAATAACCTGCATAACCAAGGAATGCACCGAGGAAGACCTTAATACGCATTGCCTTATAGGTCTTGTCAACCTTTTCCTGAGGCATCTGGGGCTTGGGTGCAGGTGGATCGAAAAATCTGCTCATATTATAATCAGTTTAGTTTTAAATTACTTGTTTGCTGCAATCGTGGCTTCGACATCAAGGGCATCAGCCAGGATTGTTATAGGGTTCTCTACAACGGCGCCAGTGCTCATCTCGATCTGCCATTTGCAGGTCTCGCAGTCTGTGGCTACGATGTCAGGCTGAATCTCAGAAATCTGTCTGAACACTCCCTCACCGATTTTCTGTGAATATGGGTAGTTCTCCTTCTTGAATCCGTATGTACCTGCTATACCGCAGCACTGTGACTCCATCATCACGAACTCTACTCCAGGAATCATCTTCATGAGCGAGGTCGAATAAATGGCCCATCCCAGCTTCTCCATGTGGCAAGGAGTGTGGTAGGCAATCCTCTTGCGATAGTCATCCCTGAAGACCAGCTTTGCCTTGGATGAGTCTATCAATTTGAAAATGAACCTGGTTGCGAGCATGACGCTATCCCTGACATCACTGTTGTCGAGACCGAGGATGTGCTCATATTCATCGCGGATGGTGAAAGCGCAGGTTGAACTTGTTCCAAGTACGACTTCACCGGCGTTTACCGCAGACCTGATACATTCAAGGTTGGAAACAGCCTGTTTTGAAGCCTTTTTCTTGAAGCCGTTCGAAATCAGAGCAACTCCGCAGCATTTTTCCTTATCCATCAGATGGACGCCATATCCGAGGGCATTCATTATCTTGACGAAATCCTTTGCAAGTTTGGGATAGTTGTAATTAGCATAGCATCCGTGGAAATATGTAACGAATTTGGAGAATTTTGCCTGTTCTGCCTCCGCATTTTTCTTGAACCATGTCGTGAATTTCTGTCCTGAATATGAAGGAAATTCGCGATGTTTGTCAACTCCGATGATTCCGTGCATTGCAGATTTGACAATGCCCATCTTAAGGGTGCCGTTGACCACCGGTGCCATGGTTGTTGCAACAGTGCCGAGAAGGTCTGTGTTCGCCAATGCAAATTCGCGCAGGCCTGGTTTCTTGGAGCTGTATTGCAGACGTGCCTTCTGGATAATGTCGCCAATCTTCACATTTGAAGGGCATGCCACCTCACACCTTTTGCAGTTCATGCAATATTTCAAGGCCTCATCAAAGAATGCAGGATCCTTCAGGCGATATCTTTCGCCATCGGGGCCTGCCTGCTTAGGTCCCGGATAATCCGGATTCACGGCCATCACAGGGCAATACACCGTACAAATGGTACATTTGATGCACTGCTCAAAATTGTTTTCACTGGTATTTAATCCATTATTCATTGTATTCTCATTCATAACCCCGTGATTTATCGTGTTATTTTTTCTGCCACATCCAGAGCCGTCAGGATGGACACACCTGCGCCGCAGCCTTCTTTGATGCCGTTGAAGCCTGAAAGAGCCGAGCCGACAGCATAAAGGTTTCCTATTGTCTTTCCTGATCTGGATACCTTGAAGTCTCCATCAGTATGGACTCCGAAATGCATATAAGGCTGGGCATCGAACATAAGAGCGCTGTACCACTGTTCACGATCGGCAGGAGCATCTACATCAAGGTTAAAGATAGGTTCGAAGACTCCTTCCTGTGTAGCCATGAGTCCCCTGCTGAAGAAACTGCCTGAAGCCAGCACGAATGTATCAGCCTCAAAAACGGTATCTCCATGATTTACAGTGCGGATGCCTTTAAGTATGTCATTTTCGAAAATCCCTTCAATGACAGTATCTCCCAGAATGTAAGTTCCTCCAAGTTTCTGGAAATGGGATTTTAGCATAATCTGGGTCCTGATGCCCGGGACAGAAGGCGGAAGCGTTGCCACGAACTCAACAGGAACATCAGTACGGGCTTTCAGGGACTGCGCATTCACAGGAGAGTCCAGACCAAGGACAGCAGGCACGAGAACTGCTTCTGTTCCCTGTGCTGCTTCAGAAAGTTTCTGGGCAAGACGTCCGAGAACATCGCCTTTGATTGCGCGGGCGATATTGGTAGAACGCATTTCCGTCGGATTGGTCCTAAGATAATCGAGTTCAGGGAGGGATATGGAGCAAAGCTTGCACTTGACCCCTTGCTGCTCAAGTGAAGCAGCTATGAATTCCGTGTGGAAATCAAGATATCCGTCAAGATTTGCGACAGTGATTGTCTTATAAGGGAATTTGCCGTCCTCAGGGATTGTAATATATCCTTCCAGACTGAGCCATGCAGGTTTGACAACACCCATCGGGGTGAGTCTGTAATGGTTCCTTTCTGCTGAACCGTTCAAAGCGATTCCGGCATGTGAGAAGAATTCCGGAACAGTTGATGCAAGCTCAAGCACTCTGTCCACCCCCATCTTTGCATAAGGATGAGTCTGAGGGACTTCCTTGAGGGCTTCAGTGTATGGCTGTTCAGTGTTGTACAGCTCAAATGATCCCGAGAAAAAATGAAGGGCACTCTGGCCAGATGAGATGACAAGAGTCTTCTTGCCTTTCATCTGAAGTCCGATTCCTGCCACCAGACCACTCAGGCCTCCGCCTATTATTATTGAATCAAATTTCATAATTTTCCTATTTATTTGGCAACATCAGACTTCGAGAACGTGTCCAATCCGCAGACACCCTCATATATCCATGAAGTGAACTGGGCCTCACAAAGAGTCTCGCCCCATGCCACCGGATACATTCCTTTCCATCTTTCATTCATGAAAGAAGCAAGGTCTTCGGCAGACTTGCGCGCACAACCGTTCGCTTTGGCAAGAAGGCCTGCCGCCCTGCAAGCACAAAGTTCGCCCTGGCACGTACCCATACCAACCCTTGTACGGCGACGCAAATTGATAAGATTGTATGTGTCAAGCTCTTTAATGGCATAGTTCACCTCTCCGACAGATACCTCCTCACATTCACACACCAGTGATGCGTCACATTTGTCAGTATTGTCAATCTTCGAACTCAGCGTACCATGACGTCCTTTTGCAGCCATGTCACCGATTCCGCCGAAAATCTTCTGGTCGGACTTCTTTGTCTTGACAATCTCGGAACCAGGGAGGCAAACCTTGTCGGTAGTACATTTGACATCCCTTCCCAACTTCTTGCAAGCCAAGTCAGTAGCCCATTCAGCCATCAGACGGTATGTCATGAGCTTTCCACCTGTAATGGTAATGAAGCCTGGTATGCCGTCACGTGTCTCGTGATCCAGACATACGATTCCGCGGCTGATGCTTCGTCCTGAAGGATCATTGTCCGCTGCAACAAGAGGCCTTACACCTGCATAGGCCCTGAGAATACGGGTGGTGGCAAGAGACGGTGCCAGCTTCTGTCCTTCCCTGAGCAGAACGTCAACTTCCTGAGGAGTCACCTTCATGTGGTCAATCTCATCGTATGGGACGCGGCTTGATGTGGTTCCGATAAGGCAGATAGTATCACCCGGAACGAGAATATCCGCATCTGCAGGTTTACGGCAACGGTTGATGACCATGTTGTTGACCCTGTGTCCGAAAATCAGCAAGGCTCCCTTGGCAGGGAACATGTTCACATTGGCTCCTGCCATGGCAGCAATCTTGTGTCCCCAGATACCTCCGGCATTGATTACAATGTCAGCATATTTCTTCACCAGGGAGCCGTCATGGTTGTTGAGAAGCTCTACTCCGACCACCCTTTCCCCATCTTTGATCAAAGATATGACTTCATGATAGGTAAGAATGTCAGCGCCATGAATCTTGGCATCAAACACATTGGCAGTGGTGAGACGGAAAGGATCCACGGCTCCGTCAGGTACACGTACTGCACCTATAAGGGATTTATTTACAGAAGGTTCAAGTCTGATAGCCTCTTTCGGGTCTATGACATCAGCCCTGATTCCAGCCTTCAGGCAAGACTGGACGAAGGTGTCCTGGAACTTCAGGTCATCTTCAGGCAAAGTAATGAAAAGACCGTCTGTTTCCTCGACACAATGTCTTGCGATTTTGCGCAAGATCATGTTTTCCCGGATACATTCTGTGGCTGACTCCTGATCTGTCACAGCATAACGGGCACCGCTATGAAGCAGTCCGTGGTTGCGTCCGGTGGCACCGGCAGTGAAATCGAAACGCTCCACAAGAAGAGTCTTAAGACCTCTCATGGCACAGTCACGGGCTGTTCCCGCTCCTGTGATTCCACCACCGACGACAATTACATCATAATGGTTCTGATTAGTTTTTGCCATATTGTCAATGTCTGAAAATTCATTTTCTTTCAGCTACGCCCATCTGGCCGAGGAGTGCCCTCAGGTCGAGAGGATGGTCGGTTGTAATCTGGTCAACACCGAGATTGACAAGTTTTTCCATAGCTTCCGTCTTGTTGACGGTCCAAACGTTTACGCTCATGGAATGTGAACGGGCCTGGTCATAGCGTGATGTATCCTTAAGCATTTCACGATAATTGGTATCAATGCCGTTCACGCCCTCTGCATGAACCTGGTCTGCAGTATAGTCTGTATCAAGGTACTGCACGGTGAAGCCAGGAGCGAGTCTTGCGAACTCCTTGCAGATATTCATGCTGAACGAGATGAACATGACTCTGTTTTTCTTGAAAAGCTTATGCTCACGGAGCTTCTGAATGACAAGTTCCACTGCCCTGTCCTCAACCTCCTTGCATGAGTGTTTCTTGAGTTCAAGCACGAGCATTGTCTTGCTTTTGGCTCCTTGAGTGAGGTATTCATCGAGAGTAGGGATTTTTTCTCCGTTCTTAAGTCTGTAATAATCAAAAGCTGAAGCCGGGTTCTTCTCAATGCTTTTTCCCTCGACATTTGAATCGTGGAAGACAAGAAGCTGTTCGTCAGCTGTCATGTTCACATCGAATTCACTTCCCCAGAAGCCGTTTTTCTGAGCCTGGACAAGGGATGCAATGGAGTTCTTGGCATAGCCTGCCTCATCACAATTCCAGAATCCACGGTGGGCTACGACAGACACTTTTTTACCATTGCCTGCTGAAAGGCTTGCGGGTTGGAATGCTGCGAATGCAGCAATCATCATCAGAAATGCAGTAAATCTTTTCATGATTATCAATTATTAGTTATTATTATTCATATTTTCCTGAAAGATAGGATTTCAAGTCATTCCATCTGTAATAAGGAGCCCTATATGGCTCAAGGGCCGGAATTGAAGTTTCCTGCTCATTGAAAAGCAGCTTGACCAGTATATCATCTTTTGAATTCCTATAGAAGACCATCTGCAGATTCGACCCCATGGGAATGCGGTCATAAGTATTCCATAGTTCCCATGATTTGTCAGATTTCATCCTATGGCACATGCCATCAATGCCAATCAGTCCGAGCAACGGCAGAAGGCCGGTGTCATGTCCGAACCTCAGGTCAGCGGCTTTGAGACTTGATCCGGAAACAGCTTCATCCGCCTTTAGAACTATATCGCGCAGCAAATCGTCACTTGCGAGGGAACTTCTCGATCCGCATTCGGCTGAATTGCCATATTCAAAATACATTCTCGCGGAATTTACACAAATCTGCTGTGTAAGTTCCTCGATATCGAAATATTTGAAAATATCCGTTCCGAGCCAGTCCAGATCCTTGCATATACATCCGGCCATATAGACGGAACGGATGAATTCCTGAGGATTGGCCACCAGAGAGTCTGCCGCAGTCCTGCTTGAAAACACCTTCTGATACATTTTATCGTAGCGGCATATTGCATGGCGGAGAGAATCGACAAAGTGCTTTGATTCGTTGGAAATCTCACTCCTGCAAGGACTCTTCTTGGCTATATAGTCGTAGTATTTCTGCCCTGTATAGAAGGAAAAATACAATGACGGACTGCATGAAGCAAGACTTTGAGAGAAATTCGCCATTGATATCAGGCATCGCTGCACTGTACTTGAGCAACATTCAATATTGTATCTTGACTTGGAAGTGAAAACTTCAGGAAAACGATCGAACATTCTCCTTGCTATTGCCTTATGTTCGCGTCCCCCAAGAGGAGAGAGTTCACCTTCCATCCCCTTATGGGCTGATGCAACGACCTTGATGTCTTCATAAAGTTGTATTCCCTCCGGAGTCAGGGCTGAGTTCTGAGCAGCCTTCTCCAATGCCACAAGGGCATGCCTGAAATATGCCTCAGTGGTATGATAACGGGAGCCATGACGACCGAAATGGCTGATATAAAAAGGTTTATACCCCTTGGGAGCCGGCGTGTCATACAAATCACCGTGCACATATGGATGATATACTCCCGCTGCGATGGATCTGTCATTTTCAATTCTTTCCGCGAAAGACTGTGCGCATAAGTCTGAAGTGACAGACAAAAATAGCAAACTGATGAGGATAACACTTGACCGAGGTAATATTTTCATAATCATCTGCAGACTTATATTATATTCGAACAAAACTCTACAAAGTTAAAAAATATAGTTGTCGTTACAAATATTATCCACAAAATTTCAAATAATATTGATTTATATTGAAATTATTTTCAATTTCTTTGATTTGAAAACAAATAAAACTTTTATATAAAAAGGTGCTGCACAAGTATTTTTATTCCCATGATTATCAGAATCACACCTCCGGCAAGCTCAGCTCCTGACTTGTAACGTGACCCGAAAGCATTGCCTATGAATATGCCTACGGAAGAAAATATAGCAGTTATGACTCCAATCAATGCAACTGATATCCAGATATTTGCGCGAAGGAATGCGAATGAAACGCCTACTGCCAATGCATCGATGCTCGTGGCCACGGCCATAGCACACATAGTCTTGAAGGAAAAGTCCGAATTGCCGGATACCGGCTCTTTTGAAAAAGATTCCTTGACCATGTTTCCACCGATGATGGACAGAAGGACGAAGGCAATCCAATGGTCAACCGTGGAGACGACTTCCGTGAAACCGACCCCGAGATAATATCCTATTACGGGCATGAGGGCCTGGAAGCCACCGAACCAGAGGGCAACCAGAGCCACATGTTTCCATTCTATTTTCCTAACTGACAATCCCTTGCATATAGACACGGCAAAGGCATCCATTGACAGTCCAATCGCAATGACAAGTATCTCCAGAAAATTCATAAGATGAACAGGCTGATTGCCACGAAGAAGAATCTTTTCATAAGCATTTGATTATAAATCTACCTTCAAATTGCCTACTTGTAATCCGTATGAACCGTCCTGGACGATGATTATGTTTTTGCCATCTGAGGACCTGACTGCTGCAGGCTCCTTGATGTAGGTATGCGAATGTCCGCCGACAATGATATCGACATTCTTCAGGGACTTTGCACATTCAAGGTCTTCATCCCATCCGCAGTGGCTCAGGCATATTACAAGGTCACAACCGAGTTCCTCCTTGAGCAAAGTGGCATAACGCGATACGGATGAAGCCGGATCCATATATTTGAAGGTATCTGCAATATTTCTGTCAACAACATAAGTCAGGTCTGTCAGCATGGACACGAATCCAATCTTCTTACCGGCCTTTCTGAGCACGGTGTATGGTTTCACCAAAGAGCCGAGAACACCGCCTTCAAACGAATAATTCGAGCAGACAACAGGCATCTGAAGGTTGGCAAGACGCCTGGCAAGTTCTTCTGTCCCGTTATCGAATTCGTGGTTTCCAAGGCAGACGACATCAAAGCCCATTGCATTCAGCACTGAGATTTCCAGGTCTCCTTTCAAGATTGTAAAGTAGGATGAGCCTTGACTAAAGTCACCTGCATGCAGGAGCAGGACGTTTCTTCTTCCATCTGCCCTCCTGACACTGTCAACTATGGCCGCCTGCTCGATCACACCACCTCTTCCGGCCTGTTCTCCATTGCGTTCAGGCTCAATGTGGCTGTGGGTGTCGTTCATGTGGAGTATGGTCAGCTTGCGCGCATCAAGTGAAAATGCAGCGGCAGCAAGCATGAATATCAACAATATCTTTTTCATTATCTTATAATTACCCTTGAATCAGAAGAATATAAAACAGGCTTGCCTTCTGCTGACAGGCCTTTTACATAATCGAGCATTATATCGATGATATCCACATCGAAAATCTGGATTTCCAGAGCATCCTTTCCGAGATAGAGCTTGTCTCCGCCGTTAAGAAGGAAACTGATGGTTGCAACGCCGTAAATCTTATCGTCATCTATTGGCTCGCCTCCGATCAAAGCCTTCACGACCTGTCCGTTTTCCACAAGCACTTCAACCCCTCCGAGCACCTGGAAAGAATCAGCTGCCATGCTCTCAATCAAAGCTCTAAGAGTGGAGCCCTTATGTGCGACATAGACAATCTGATTCTTGAAAGGAAACATGGAAAGCATGTCGTCGAGCAGGATTTCCCCGTTGAGGGCATCCCTGCGGATTCCTCCGAAATTGCCTACGCCGAAATCAACTTTCTTCCCTGAAAGTTTCTGGACATTGGCCATGATTACATCTATGAACATGTTTGACAGAGGGCTTTCCGGATATTTCAGGTCAATTGGCTTTGGAGCAAATCCTACGACTTCCTTCACGGAACTTACTCTGTCCTGAACATTGATAACCTCCCGGGCTACCCTCGCCGTGGCAGAACGCTTGCAATATTTCCTTCCTGAAGGAGCGTGATATTTTCCACCTTTGAAAGTGCCCAGCGACACTGAAACATTATCCTTTGTCACTGATGAAGTGCACGTACGGCTCGCATCGGCATTTACCGGAGACCATTCATATTCCTGAGCATCAGCCACCCTTGCAGATAGGAGCAGGATGGCCAATGAGAGGAACATTATCAGATTTCTTTTCATAATTAATTCTGTCTCAACCATTTCCACAAATCCTTGAATGTAGTTTTCTTACCGAACATGAGAATGCCTATCTTGTATATTTTGGCTGAAGCCCATGCACAGAGGAAGAAAGTAAGCACAAGAAGTAGAATTGACACAACAAGTTCCCAGGTCGGAACGCCGAAAGGAATCCTCGCCAACATCACGATAGGAGATGTGAAAGGTATCATTGAGCCCCAGAAGACAACCGCACTGTCCGGCGACTTGAATGCATATAATGCAATGAAGAATGCAAGCAGAAGCGGAATTGTGACCGGTATCTGAAGTTGCTGTGTATCAGCTTCATTTTCAACAGCCGAACCGATTGCCGCAAAGAATGAGGCATAGAGGAGATAGCCCAGTGCAAAATATATGACGAATGCTATGATGAGCTGTACATAGTTCAGTTCCCTCAATGTTGAAAGCACAGCACCCATCTCACTGTCTGCCACTGCTGCCGTCATATCGGTCATGTTCATTCCGGATGCCTCCATTGCGGCCTCGGCATCAATGCCCATGCCCTCTACCATCTTGGTCATCTGCTCGGTCTGGTCGGTTGAAGTTGAAAGGATGGTATCAAAGCCCACGAAAGTGGAAACTCCGCTGACAAGAACCACGGTCAGGACAACCCAGAGGAAGAATTGTGTGAGAGCTACGCATGCGACACCGACAATCTTTCCGAACATGAGCTCTGTTGCCTTTACAGATGATACAAGCACCTCGACAACGCGGCTGGATTTCTCTTCGATGACACTCTGCATAACCATGCCGGAGAACATCGCGATGAACATATAGATGATGATTGAAAGAATCATGGAAATCATCATGTAAACCTCTGATGATGAGATCTTTTCTTCACCGGAATCATCAAGTGTATATGTGGCGATATTCACATTTGAACGGACATCTTTCATAATCTGTTTGAGGTCGCTGATATCATAGAGGCTGAGCCTGTAATCCTCGATGGCATTGTCCACTCTTGAAGATATGGCCTCTTTCAGGTCCATACTCAACGGCTTCTTTGAGTATGCTGATACATTGACTGTCCTGTTCTGCTCATCCAGTGCAGAAACTGCGACCAGAGCATCAAGTCCGAGGTCTTCGAACTTGTCTTTCATCTCATCCAGAGGTTCTGAAGAATAATCCTTAAATGTAAAAGCATCATTATCAACCATTTTAGGCATGACAATGCCTGACTGGTCAATGACTCCGACTGTCTTTCCCTTGTCTTCGGTCATGAGCATTATGACACTCGGAAGGATGCACATTGCGGCAAAGAAAATAGGGCCGAGGAAGGTAACAAGAAGAAATGATTTCTTCTTTACGCGAGTCATGTATTCGCGTGAAATGATGGTCTGTATGTTTCTGAATTTCATGGTTTACTCCTCCGTTACAAGTTTGATGAAAATGTCGTTCATTCTCGGAACCAGTTCCTTGTATGAATTCACTGTCAGATTCTGGCTGAGCAATGAGGCCAGAACATCATTGCTTCCCCTGCCTTCGCAGATGGAAAGCACTGCGGTATGCCTGCCCATGTCGTCCGTATCTGAAAGGACTTTGAATACTCCTTCTGCAGCACTCATAGCCTGGTCCGAAGTATAAATGAGTTCGACGTTGTTGTTGCCGTATTTGTGCCTGATTTCATTGACTCCGCCTGTGATGA
>JALFNZ010000106.1 GCA_022774085.1 Bacteroidales bacterium | reverse complement strand
GTTTCGCAAGCGGCACAACCCTCAGGATCACAATAAGTTATAACTTGCGAAACTTGAGAAAATTCAAGAGGCCTGGAAGCATTAACTTCCAGGCCTCTTGAATTTTCTGCAGGCGATTACGCAGCTTTTGAAACGATTGAGCTGAGTTTCTCGCAGAGAGCGTCAAGCTTCTCGAACATTTCTTTGGTAAGAGCCTGATAGAAAGCCCTCCTGTTGCCTTCCGGATGATTGGCTTTCGATTTGAGGTCATTGTAAAGGTCAACAGCCTCGTCGATTATCTGTGCAATCTCATCAGAGTTCTTATGAGGGTTGATGGCTACGAAAAGTGAGCAGTCATCGATGAACTCGCCAACGAAATACTCAATGTCTTTTTTGAAAACTCTAAGATTCATATAGTTAAAGAATTAAAAGTTAATTGCTGCATTTTGTTCAGCCGAGCAAAGGTAATATTATTATCTCAAAATTCCTAAGCTCCCTATTCGAAAAACAATCTTGCCTCGAAAAATCGGTCCTTACAGTCTGGATGCGCCCAGCAGACGATGTGCATTTTCGTAATAGTCCGTCTGGCCGGGAATGAGCGAATTGATGCGGACAAGATGCGAAGAATGAATCATCTTTCCATCACCGAGGTAAATGCCCACATGACTAATCCTGCGGCCTCTGTCCTGAGAGGCAGGAGTTCCGAAAAAGAGCAGATCGCCTCTTTTGAGCTTGCTTATTCGCTTTTGCATTTCCTGCTTGAAAGCATCTTTGTCTTTCCTTGCCTCCTCATCCCAAAAGATGGAATCTGCATCCACTTCTATTTCCTTACCGCAGAATACCAGCTGCGAAGCATTTCGTGGAAGCAGAATCCCGTTCATGAGATATGACCATCTTACCAGACCGCTGCAGTCCACTCCCTTCGGCGTCATTCCTCCCCAGAGGTATGGCACGCCAAGCAACTGCTTTGCCGTTTCGATAATCCGTTCAGTTTCTTCCTGTGAAATAAAAGACTGGTATTCAGGCAGCTCATTCCTATTCTTGCTCCAGGCAATGCTCCTGAATCCGTTGAATTCACGTATTTCTTCCTTTGGTATATAGCCATGTTTACCCGAAGGGGTCATCACTTCCACCCATTTCCGATCTTTCCCTTTGAGACGGAGGATATCACCACCGACAAGGTCGGTGACCGTTTGGGACGAACGGGAAGGATATTCATATATATGACCATATAAACCAATGAATATTACCTTTGCAGATTGTTCATACTCAGCAAGTTCGGCCTCCGATACAGGTACAATGCCCTTATCCGTGCACCATGCCCTGTATGGCTGGGGACACACAATTTCCCTCCAATAGCCATCCTTTCCCACAACTTCCACCACCGTACCCATCAGTTCCATCGTCTCCAGTGCAGACTCATAATCCGGCGACAGCCTCATATAAATGGACGAGAGGTCAACGATTGCTTTCTGAGAGACAGCACTTGTGGAAGATGCTTCTGGCTGCTGAGCAAAAGACACCGCCCCTGAGAGCATCAGAAGCAGTGTCGCAAATATAGTTCTGACATTCATAATCAGTTGGACCATGCCGGCCTTTAGATGAGGGCTTCTCCGGTCATTGCAGCAGGCTGAGGAATGCCCATCAGCTTGAGGATGGTAGGAGCTACGTCAGCAAGTTTACCGTCCTTGACTGACTCTACACCTGCGTTGATGACGATGAACTGAACGGTGTTCAGAGAGTGTGCGGTGTTAGGAGTACCGTCAGTGTTGACTGCGTTGTCTGCGTTTCCGTGGTCGGCAGTCAGGAGTACTACATAGTCGTTTGCAATAGCAGCTTCCACTACTTTCTTTACGCACTGGTCAACTTTTGCAACGGCTGAGCAGATAGCGCTGAACACACCTGTATGGCCTACCATATCACCGTTAGCAAAGTTCAGGATGACCATGTCTTCCTTGCCGGTGTTGAGAACCTCGACGAGCTTCTCGGTAACTTCAGGAGCGCTCATCTGAGGGAGGATGTCGTAGGTCGGAACCTTAGGAGAGTTCACCAGGATACGGTCCTCGTTCTCGAACTTGTCCTCGCGTCCGCCGTTGAAGAAGAAGGTGACGTGAGCGTATTTCTCGGTCTCTGCGATACGAAGCTGGCGTTTACCTGCCTTTGCGACGGTTTCACCGAGGGTGTCGCATACATTCTCCTTAGGGAAGAGGATGTGAAGTCCCTTGAAAGCAGCGTCGTACGGAGTCATGCAGCAGTAGTAGAGAGGAAGAGTGTGCATGCCTTCCTGTGGCATATCCTGCTGGGTGAGGACTGCGGTAAGTTCGCGTGCGCGGTCGTTGCGGAAATTGAAGAAGATGACAGCATCGCCTTCCTCGATTTTTCCGATTGCCTCTCCGTCAGTTCCTGTGATTACGGTAGGTTTGATGAATTCGTCGGTAACGCCTTCTGAATATGAAGCCTCGATTGCCTCGGTTGCGCTGGTGGCCTTGATGCCTTCACCTGAAACGAGCATGTCGTAAGCAGCCTTCACGCGGTCCCACCTCTTGTCGCGGTCCATTGCATAGAACCTTCCGCAGACTGAAGCGACCTTGCCTGTGCTCTTTGCCATTTCAGCCTCGAGGGCCTCTACAAAGCCTTTGCCGCTCTTAGGGTCGCAGTCGCGGCCGTCCATGAAGCAGTGTACGAACACATCTGCAAGACCATATTCCTTTGCTACGTTGAGGAACTCATACACGTGCTCGAGTGAGCTGTGAACGCCGCCCATTGAAGCAAGTCCCATCAGGTGGAGCTTCTTGCCGTTTGCTTTTGCGTAGTCGTAGGCTGCCTTGATTTCGGCATTTTCGAGAAGTTTGTGCTCGCGGCATGCGATGTTGATTTTCACAAGGTCCTGATATACAACTCTTCCTGCGCCGAGGTTGAGGTGTCCTACCTCAGAGTTGCCCATCTGGCCGTCTGGCAGTCCGACATATTCGCCGCAAGCCTGAAGGTGGCTGAATGGATATTTATCACGGAGTGAATCAATGAATGGAGCGCCCTGGGTGAAGATGGCGTTAGTCCAGTCGTGTTTGCCCTCGCCCCAACCGTCGAGGATCATAAGAAGAACTTTTCTGTCCATAATCTATAATGTTGAATTATTATCCATAATTATTCGTGCGCAAAGATACAAAAAACGTTCTAATCCCGACGGGGAAATTAGTGTTTAAAAATGTATATTTGCATTTTCGTTGTTTAATGCTTAATTTTCGGAGGATTTTGCGGTAATTGGACATTACATAACACTTAAACTATATTATTATGAAGAAATTTTTAGCTTTATTGCTCCTTTCTTGCACAGTGCTTTGCGCCAATGCACAGGAACTGACCAATTTTGCATTTGGTCGCAAACCTATCGTTTCACCAGAGGTGAAGAATGACAGTGTCACATTCCGTCTGAAAGCAGACTATGCAACCATCGTCAGCATGTATGGCTCATGGATGCCTAGCTATTTTGACAAGATTGACCTCAAGAGGGGAGAGAACAACATTTGGTCTGTGACCATTCCTGCTCCCACACCGGAAATTTATACCTATAATTTCATTGTGGACGGAGTTGCCGTAAGCGATCCTAACAATGTGTTGATGCAGCGTGACGGTACCCGTTACCTCAGCATGCTTCTCATCGATGGTGAGCGTTCAGAGAACTATAAGGAAGCCAACAAGAGGGGTACAGTGTCTCATGTATGGTATGACAGCGAGATTCTCGGAATCAACAGGAGAATGACCGTTTACACTCCTTATGGATATGAGACCAACAAAAAGGCAACTTATCCTGTTCTTTATTTGCTTCACGGCGGTGGCGGAGATGAAGAAGCATGGACTTCAATGGGACGTGCTGCCCAGATTCTCGACAACCTCATCGAGAAGGGACTTGCAAAGCCTATGATTGTTGTAATGCCTAACGGCAACCCTGAACAGCAGGCGGCTTGCACTCTCAACCTTCCAGTCAAGGAGATAGACAGAAAAGATCCAGCAAATGCAAATCTCTATGTGACAAGTCTTGTAAAGGAAATTATCCCATTCGTTGAGAAAAACTACCGTGCCATCCCTAAGAAGAGCGCACGTGCAATTGCAGGATTGTCAATGGGTGGCGGACATACAATCGCAGCTACCAACCTCTTCCCCGGCACATTCGACTATATCTGCCCTATGAGCTGCGGAATGCGTGATGCTGACGGTATCGATGCATCGCTCCAAGCTGTGAAGAAAGCAGGATACAAGCTTTATTGGATTGGCTGCGGTACAGCTGATTTTGCATGGCCTGGTACTCAGACAATGGTTGAGCTTCTCAATAGAAACGGTCTTGAGCACACTTTGTTCTCAAGTGACGGCGGCCATGTCTGGTATAACTGGAGATATTATCTCAACACATTTGCACAGCTGCTTTTCAAATAGCAAATAAAGTTTCGCAAATGCGAAACTACCGAATTTTGAGAAACTGATACAGTTCCGGAGTTTTGGCAAATGGCCAAAATTCCGGAACTTGTTGTTTTTACCAAATTATAATCCACATATATTGGGGAAAATGAGTAATTTTGTGAAATATATCCCGGTTTCTGTACCGGATTATTCATGAAAGGATATTATGGCAAGAAAAAGTAGCGGCAGAGGCCGTTCGCGCTCAGGCAAGGGCCGTGGGCACGGAAAGAAAGAAAAGAAAGTTTTCCCTCAAGTTGCAGGAAGGGTCCAGATGACCCGCGAAGGATATATTTTTGTAATCCCGGAGGATCCGGAGGCTGATGATGTGTTCGTAAAAGCTTCCAAGACGCGCGGGGCACTGAACGGGGATACCGTCCTTGTGGCTGTAACAAGGGAGAAAACCGATACTCAAAGGCGTGAGGGTGAGGTGATAGAGATACTCCAGCGCTCACCGAAGCCGTTTGTCGGAGTCCTTCATATTGTCGGAGAGCAGGCATGGGTCATCATGCAGAGCAGATTCATGCCTTATGACATTACGGTTCCGTTTGCTGAGCCTGATGCGGTCCGTTTCCGCCGTCATGGAAAGGCATCCAAGGGACAGTCTCTTGCACCAGAGGTTGATATGACCGGATGGTTGAAGCCTGACGGATCTGATGATTTGATAATCAATGGTGTATATGAATATGATGAAGAGAAGGGACAGCGTCTGGAATTGAGGGCAAAACCCGGAATGAAAGTAGCTGCCGTCGTGGACCATTGGAATCGAAATGAACCGAATCCGGTAGGGCATATCGTCGATGTTCTTGGAGATCCGGGTGAGAATGATACTGAGATGCATGCCATTCTTGCTGAGTATGCCCTTCCATACAGGTTTGAGCAGGAAGTCTCACAGGCGGCTGACCATATTTCTGACGAGATAACTGACCAGGACATTGCAGAGCGCAGGGATTTCAGGAATACGTTGACATTTACCATAGACCCTGCTGATGCCAAAGATTTTGACGATGCAATTTCTTTCAAGACGCTTGAAAACGGCAATTTTGAGGTGGGCGTTCACATCGCAGATGTAACTCATTATGTTACACCAGGTTCTGTCGTGGATAACGAGGCCAGGGCCCGAGGTACATCCGTTTATCTTGTGGATAGGACGGTGCCGATGCTTCCGGAAAAACTATCCAACAAACTGTGCTCCCTCCGCCCGAACGAGGACAAACTGACCTTCTCTGCCGTGTTCGAGATTACTCCTTTGGGAAGGATTGTCACACAGTGGTTTGGCCGTACCATCATCAATTCCGACTATCGCTTTGCTTATGAGACTGCTCAGCAGATAATAGATGCAGGCAGCAAGGCTATGACAACCGCTCTCAGGGGCGGAACGGACGGAAAAACCAAGTCCGGTGGAGATGCTGTCATGGGTGAGGGCATTACGGATGGTCAGATTATCCCGGACAACCTCAAGGAAGCGGTTCTGACTCTGCATAAATTGGCTTCAAAGCTGCGCAAGAAAAGATTTGCGGCTGGCGCCATCAGTTTCGAGAGACCGGAAATGAAAGTCCTCGTTGATGAGAAGGGACGTCCGGTGGATGTTTACCAGAAGGTGTCAAAAGAGGCAAACTGGCTGATTGAGGAGTTCATGCTCCTTGCCAACAGATGTGTTGCTGAGTTTGTTTCGACTGGTTGCAAAGGTGTTGGTGAACCTGTGAGGGGACGCTCAAAGGCAAGGACTTTCGTCTATCGTGTGCATGATGAACCGAACAAGGAGAAACTTGAAGGGCTTAGGAACTTTATCGGGAACTTCGGCTATAAACTTGGTCCTACAAACACCGGCAAGGAGATTTCCAAGGAGCTTAACAGTCTGTTCAGTCTGGCCAAGGATACACCTGAGTTCAATGCCATAGAACTGCTCTCTCTCAGGACAATGGCCAAGGCCCGCTATTCAACTGAGAATATCGGCCACTATGGACTGGCTTTCAAATACTATACTCACTTTACGTCACCTATACGCCGTTATCCGGATATGATGGTTCATCGTCTGCTTGCAAGGTACCTTGCTGCCGGTGAGAGTGAGAATCAGGAGACCATCGAGAAGCTTTGCAAGCATTCTTCTGAGCGTGAGGTGATTGCAGCAGAGGCTGAGCGTGCAAGCATCAAGTACAAGCTTGTGGAGTTCATGCAGGACAAGGTCGGATTCGAGTTTGAAGGCCATATCTCAGGCCTGACCGAATGGGGAATGTATGTTGAGGTGGAGCCTACCAAGATTGAGGGCATGATTGCCTTGAGGGATATACGTTCCGACTATTTTGAGTTTGATGCAGAGCATTATCGTCTTGTGGGCAGACGCACTCATGTGGTTTACAATCTTGGCGACCAGGTGAGGGTTCGTGTGAAGAATACCAATCTGGAGCAGAAACTGCTTGATTATGAGCTGGTTGAGACTGGTAATGAAGACCGCGACCGTCGTCTTGACTATGAAAAGGGAAGGGGCAGCAAATTCCTCAAGGGAGAGGATGGCTCCTTTGACAATATAACTGTCGGCATCAACAAGGCTGCCCGCAAGGAGAAGGTGCGCAAGGCCATCCAGGAGTCAAAGCGGAAATCTCGCAAGACACCTTCAAAGAAAACGAAGAAGGCCTGAGTACTACGTGGTTGCAGACCTCCGTACAGGCCTCCGTGCAGACCTCCGGCCTGGTTCATACAGATGCGTCCCTTGTCTTAGTTTGTGGAGAGCTGTACAATCACAAGTCCGTATTTTTTGGTCTTGTTCCATATCCATAGCTTACCGTCCTGGCTGGTCTTCTGCACGACAAACGGAAGCCCGGTTTCCTTGACTATATCATTGTCAGTGGTATAGGTCAGGTTTGCCGTGAAACTGTCTCCTTCATTGGCAGGCCTGGTGCTGCACTGAAGGATGATGTACTGGCCCATATTGTCGTCATGCATCCTGTATTCGTTGCGGGCGGAATTGAATGCGTACTGACAATTTCCCGGATCAAATACTGACATGGTCATGCCTTTCAGCGAGATGGATGCATCCATGTTCTGGAGATTTGTCTCAGCGAGTCTGTCGTCGATGCAGGATGTTGCCGCAAGCATGAGCGAGACTATATATATAAAGGTATGTTTCCTACTCATTTTTAATCTTTATGTCTTTGATGATTATATCTTCAGAGCCGTCTTCCCAGTTTACCACGGCCTTGAGTTGTCCGCTTTTGGAAGGATGGAAGAAGCCGTCGGAGCCTCTTTGGATTATCTTCCCGTCAAAATACCATCTGACCTGTGCCGCAGAGGCGCAGTTCCACACTATCATCGGGATTTTGCTTTCGGAGTTGAAGCTCCCATCTTCATTTCGTTCCACGTTTTTGAAGCTGATGTATGGCCAGCCGGATGATTTCCTGGCTGTTGTGAATGAAACAGAGGCTTTTTTCCCCACGCTGCCGCCCTCACTGGTGAAGGCTATTCGGCAGGAGTAGCTTGTGGACGGATCCAGACCTGACAGTATTGCTGTGTATTTTCCCGTCCGGTATGGGGATATTTCCATGGCCTGCATTTCCTGACCAGTTTTTCCCCATTCTATCACGGCATTTCCTTCCCAATCCTCAAGGGTGGCGGAGAATTCGATTATGGCGTCGTTCTGGAATATCCATTTGTCATCCACGTCCACTTCCGGAAGGCTTTGGGCATCATATCCACTGAGGTAGAAGGTTATGTCTGAGCCTTCGCGTGTGATGTCGGATATGGAAACGACGTTCGGTGCTCCGCTCCAGAATTTGAAACCCGGGATGGTCTTGCTGTTGATGGCGTCTATTCCAGTGCGTGGAAAATATACTCCAGAAACAGGGTTTGAATATATGAAACGGTAGTAATTCTCAAATGAATCGAAGCTTTCTGTCCTGCCGTCGGCTTCCAGAAGGTCGGCGCACGGGCGGGTAGGGCTGATGTTGACAGCGTTGTAAAATTCCCATTTCAGTTTCGCGGTGAGATTGCCGTAGTTGTCGGACTGACCGGCCTGTCTGTCGGATTTGTCGATGTGATAGACGAGCATGCCGCTGCCGCCGATGTGTTTGTCCCATCCGTCGTTGTCTCTGCATTCGAGGAGGAAATATTCATCCTTATAATCTGTTTCTATCTTGTAGATGGTGCCTCCCTTGCTTATAGGGGAGAGTCTGTAGGTGCCGTCGCTGGTGATGGTGACGCTTTCCTGGATACCGAGCAGTTCCCTGTCTATGGCGTTGTAATATGGTGGGGTGTTGCTGTTGTTGTTTGCATTACCTCCGTCCATAAGGGCTGAGTAGCACCATAGACCGGGGCATACTCCTCCGCTGGCTTCATAGTCGGTGTCATATGTGTCCACCAGCCCGAGGGTGTGTGAGTATTCGTGGCAGAACGTGCCTATTCCGGTGAGTTGCAATTTGTTCTGGACGGGAGAAAGTTCCGACGAGCATGCATAGCGGTTTATGGTCTTGCCTCCAAGGGTGAGGCTGATGCCGGCTCCGTCCTTTATCCACCAGGAGTGAGCCCAGATGCAGTCGTCGTGTTTGCCGTCGGAGTAATCCGCTTCGTCCTCGCCTGCATAAATGACGAATACATTGTCAACTTCGGAGTCATTGTCCTGATCATACGGGGTGAAGTCGATGCCCATGTCATAGGCTATCTGGCAGGCTTCGGCCACCATTTCGGCCGGTGCCTTGTCACTTCCTTTGCTGTTGTTGCCGCCGTAGTATTCGCGGTTTTTATCCAGCGTGATGATGTCGCTTACATCAAAGATGAATTCATAGTTGCTTCCGAACTGGTCTTCAAAATAGTCTTTGGCGCTTCCCGTACCTCCGGAGATGCTGTATCCTTTTTGGGTGAGCATTGCTTCAAAGTCGGCCTTGGCGTAGGTGAATGGTACATCCTTGAATGCCACAAGCAGGACAATGCCGTATTTCACTGTCACTCCTTCTTCCGCCTTAGTGCCCTGTGCTTGCCTTATCCTGCTGATAATAGGCTCTTTGCTGAGGTTGAGCATGTCGGATCTCATTCTTTCTTGTGCCGAAGCGGCGAGCAGTGCATTTTCGTTGCGGCTGGCTGCAAGGATATCAGCTGGAGCCTGGCTGCCGACATGGACTGATGTGTTGTACTTTCTGCCCATGTTGTCGATGCCCTGGTAGCACCACCATCCGTCCTTGTCTCTGAAGACGGCGCAGCCGTCGGATGTTTTTCTTATCCTGCAGAATTCGTCACCGTAGCTGATTAGAGTGAAAATTGTGCCGTCTGGCTGGGTGACCTTTGTGATTGTGGTTTTCCCTGGTTTGGCAGTAGCCAAAAAGGAGAAAAAAAGCCCTATTATTATATATAAAGTTACTTTTTTCATAAGGTCCATCCAAATAATAAGATATTTCATAGTATCTTTGCGGTTCGAATTGCATATTTAGTGATTATTTATGAGACGGACAAAATTTTTAACCATTTGTCTTTGTTCTTCTCTCTGTATGTCTTCAGGGCATCTTTGTGCCCAAGATAATATTGTGCGCCTTGTCAACGAATATGGAAAGTTTGACAAGTGGTGCGTCAGGGAAATCAAGGAATCTGGCATTATCGGAGGGAAGACAAAGTATCTATATGAATTCTATGGAGATGGTGACACTCTTCGCACCGGCAAGACTCCATATACTTCCCCTAAGAACTATCTTTGGCGCACGAACAATGTGCTTGCCGTCGTGGCCGGTGTTGTTAAGACCAACAATACCGTATTCCCGGAAAAGCGTGGTGAGGGCTATTGTGCCAGGATTGAGACACATGTCGAGGAGGTCAAGGCTTTGGGTATCGTGAACATGGATGTTACCTGTCAGGGCGCCCTTCTGCTTGGCAGTCTTCCTGAGCCTATCAGGGATACAAAGGACCCGATGGCAAAGGTGATGTATGGCCTGCCTTTCGATGGGACTCCTAAGGCTTTGATGTTTGATTACAAGGCTGATGTGGGCCATGAGACCATCAGGGGAACCGGCTTCAGCAAGCTCAGGCCGATGGGTTATCCGGATTATGCGCAGGTGACATGCATCCTTCAGAAAAGGTGGGAGGATGAGGATGGAGAAATTCATGCCCTGAGGGTTGCCACCGGTATTGAACGGATTACCGAGTCTGTGAGTCAGTGGCAGAACGGACATTGCATAGAACTCCAATATGGCGACATAACATTCATGCCTGAATATAAGAGTTATATGGCCTTGAAGAATGGGGTGGACCAGGAGGCTTACCATGCAATCAATTCAAAAGGCAAGAATGTAATCGTGCATGAGGATGGATGGGCTGCTCCTGGTACCAGGCCGAATTTCATGGTGGTGTCTTTCCTTTCAAGCTGTGAGGAAGCCTTCTACGGGGGAGTGGGAAATACTCTTTGGATTGACAATGTACAGATTGTGATGTAAGAGACCGGGAAATGTCAAGGGGGCCTTGGACTTACATCCAAAAACCCCCGTAACGTGTACTAAAACCTAAACCTGATATAAAGATGCAAGAGGATAGTGATTTGTTGCATGAAAATTGAAAAATTTTTAAAATAAAAAAAGGCGGCCTTGCGGTCGCCTTTTTGTTAGCCTTCTGATGAATGTTACTTTGAAGCTTCAACTGAAACTTTCCTGAAATCTTTCATCAATTTCATGATGTTCAAAGCTGCTTTGCGAGCACGTGCTCCAGCTGCCTTGTTACCTTTCTCTACCTGAGCAGCTGCATTCTCTGCGAAAGCTGCGTACTCAGCATTGATCTGATCTACAAGTTCTTTCATTGTTTTGGTATTTACCTTTGTTAAACTTTTAAAAAACTCCGACCAAGGTATATAATTAATTTTAATAATCCAAATTTTGCTTAAAAAATAAACATGAATGCCTAAAAATCAGGCATTTTCATCTTTCTTTTCTGCTTTTGGACGGGTGTTGACTACATTCATGGCCCTGTCAGCTCCCATCAGAGCCCAGGTCTTTATGCCGTCTATCGCTCTTTTGGATAATTCTGCCATCTGTTTCTTTTCGTCTTCCGAGATTTCTCCCAGAACGAAATCCACCTGATGGCCTTTGCCGAAATCATTGCCGATACCTACGCGGATACGGGCATATTCCTGTGTGCCGATGAGTTCGTTGATATTGGTAAGTCCGTTGTGCCCGCCGGCGCTGCCTCCCTTGCGCAGACGGAGGGTTCCGAAAGGGATATTCAGGTCATCGGATATGACCATAAGGTTCTCAACGGGGATACCCAGTTCATTCATCCAGTACCTTACAGCTTTGCCGCTGAGGTTCATATAGGTTGAAGGTTTCAGAAGGTAGAACTTCCTTCCTTTGAAGGAAACACACGCCGTACTGCCATACCTGCCGGATTCAAAAACAATATTGGATGCCTGAGCCCAGGCATCCAATACCATAAATCCCATGTTGTGCCGGGTATTGGCATATTCGACGCCGATATTTCCCAAACCGACGATCAAATAATTCATACCGGAATACTGCTATTTCTCGTTCTTTGCCTGCTGGGTTGCACGGGTAGGACGAACAGAGCAGATGATGGTTGCCTTTGGAGAAAGGATGGTAACTCCGTCGAAGTTGAGGTCGCCTGCAACGATCTGCTTGCCGATCATAAGGTGAGTTGAATCTACTTCGAGGACATCAGGAAGTTTGTCCATCATTGCGCTGATGTGAAGCTTGCGTGAAGATACGAGGAGCTTACCACCGAGCTTAACACCCTCTGAGTGTCCGGTTACGATTACAGGTACGTCGATTGCAACTGGCTTGCTTTCACATACTGCGAGGAAGTCAACGTGGAGAGCCTCGTCGGTAACTGGATGATACTGAATCTCATGGAGCACTGCGAAGAATTTCTTGCCATCGTTGAGCTCGAGGTCGATAATGTATGAATTAGGTGTGTGGGTGATAGTCTTGAGATCTTTTGCTGATACGGTGAAGAGAACGTTCTCCATTCCAAGACCATAGATGTTGCAAGGTACATTGCCTTCCTTGCGGATAGCTTTCACAACGGCTTTGTTTCCAGCCTCGCGGACACAGCCTTTGAGTTCGATGTGTTTCATTGTTTTTGTTTTTTAAATGTGTTACTCAGTCCGTGACGGCGTGTGGGCCGTCCAGACCCCATTGCACCAAAAAGCTCTACGCTTTTTATGGGGCCGCAAAGATAGAAAATTTCTCTATGATTGCAAAAAATATTTACCGGACAAGTCCGGTTATTTTATTCCACTGCAGTGTTTTATAGTATTTGCTGAGCTCCGTGTGGCCGTCAGATGGCAGATACATGGACAGACCGGAGAATGTGTCTATCTTGAATCCGGATGCTCCTTCGAGGAATGACGGAGTCGCTCCTTTATATATTATGCAGTCGTCGAGCGCTCTCATGAATTCATCCACTTCTTCCTGCGTAGCTCCGAGGTTCTCCACTATGCTTTGGAGGTCATAGAACCAATGGTATTTATAGCGGTAATATCTCTGGATTATGGTTGGATCGAGAGCATCGAGGGTATTTCTGTATTTATCAAAAAGACGGTTGCATACTTGGGCGAGGGGTTCGAGGCGGTTGCAGTCCACCATCGAGATGGTGGCAGACCTGTACACTCCGGTCTGGATGTCGTATGAGTTGAAATAATCTTCACAGACTTTCTCCGGAGACGGGCCGTCGTTTCCGAAGATATGGTTGCCAAGCTGTGTATAGAGGAATCCGTTTGAAAGGACTTCTGTCTGAGAGAAGCCAATCATGTCGCATTTGTCTTTCAACTCGTATGCCACTTCAATTCCTCCCATGAAGCATGCATCAAAGAGCATGTATGAGAGCTTGATCGGGATTGCATTTGCAAAATCCTGGATTTCAATCTCATATGAAAGGCTTCCTTGTACGTCTTGCCCGAGGCTCTTGACCATCGGCTCGTTTTCCTGTCTTGGGATTTCAACATAAGGGACACCTCTCGGCCGGCCGCTACGGTAGAGGGGCTGGTTGTCTCCCGGGAAGATGTAGTTGTCCGGTTTGCTGTAGAATCCTGCCGGGAGGTAGCCTGTGGCATGGGATGAGAAGAGGGCTCCGTAGTTGGCGGACGGGAATTCCTTGACAATGTAGTCGAACACTTCACTGATTGTGGCAGGGTCCGCGGAGATTGTGGAGAGACTCCATTCTTTCAGGGTGTCACATATTGTCTGGCCGTCGGGGAGCCTGTATATTCTCTGAAGGAGCGGAGCGTTGCGCGGGTCTGTGGACTGGCTGTATTTACTGTGGCTGAATACAAGCAGGACATCGTCGTCGGTTCCGTTGCCCGGTACCAGTCCCTGCTTGAGTTCCTTGATGTCTTCTTTCAGCTCCGATGAGAGGTTGTTGTGGCCGAGGGAGAATACGATGAAGGTGTGTCTTTTGAGCTGGGTGTGCTCCCTGTTTCCCTGTGGGGCAGGGTCGCTGTCCCAGTCTGGGAAGACATAGCCACTGTCCTTGCCTATGCAAGAGTTAATCACCATGACGGTCAGGATGGCCGTCAGTGCCTTCATTATCTTATTCAATGTATTGTATATTTCCATATCAGTATAAAATTGGTTCCGCACATTGCAGAACTGAACTTGCAAAGATAACGTTTTTATTCTCATAATTGCTATCTTTGCAGGTCGTAGTAATTTTTGTTTTGGATTTGTGGAATTTGATATATTTAACGATTATGAAACATACGATTATCAAAATGATTGCAGCAACTGGTCTTGCAGCCTGCGCCGTTTCTTGCGCAGACAAGGCGGATGAAGGAGATTTCAAATATCTCATTGATGAATTTGCAGACCTCAAGGTGATGAGGTACAAGGTGCCCGGATGGGATGAGCTCACTCTTCAGCAGAAGGAATATGTTTATCATCTGGGTGAGGCGGCAAAATATGGCCGTGATATCCTTTGGGCTCAGAATTGCAAATTCAATCTTCCGGTGCGCCATGTGATTGAGAATATCATTGCCAATTACAAGGGGGACCGTACTTGTGAGGATTATCTTCAGTTCGAGACTTATGCTAAGAGAGTTTTCTTCAGCAATGGTATCCATCATCATTATTCTGAGGATAAGTTCTTCCCTGAGTGTTCACAGGATTATTTCCGCAGTCTTATGGAGGCCGTCGGTGACGGTGAGAAATGTGCTGAGCTTCTGCCTGTTATCTATGACCCGAACATTATGCCGCAGCGAAAGTCAACAGACCGTAACGGTGATATCGTGGCTCAGTCGGCTGTGAATTTCTACGAGGGTGTGACCCGTGCCGAGGTGGAGAAACTTTATGCGGACATGGCTGACCCTTCAGACCCGACTCCTGTTTCATATGGCCTGAACAGCAAGGTTGTGAAAGGTGCTGACGGAAAGGTGTGCGAGCAGGTGTATAAGGTTGGCGGACTTTATGGCGAGGCTTTGGAGAAAATCTGCTCCGAACTTGAGGCTGCCGCCAAGGTTGCCGAGAATGATGTCCAGAAGAACTACATTGCCGTTCTTGTCGATTATTACAAGACCGGTGACCTGAGGCTTTGGGATGAGTACAATATCCAGTGGCTCAATGACACTCTCGGTACCGTGGATTTTGTAAACGGTTTCGTCGAGGATTACAATGACCCGCTCGGCCGCAAGGCTACCTGGGAGGGTCTGGTGAATTTCAAGGATGTAGAGGCTTCGCGCAGGACAGAGATTATCAGTGCAAATGCCCAGTGGTTCGAGGATAATTCTCCGATTGATGCGCGTTTCAAGAAAAAAGAAGTGAAGGGTGTGAGTGCAAAGGTTATCAATGTGGCAACTCTTGCCGGTGACTGCTATCCTGCAACTCCAATAGGTATAAATCTTCCGAATGCGGACTGGATTAGGAGAGAGCATGGCTCGAAGTCCGTTACCATTGCCAATATTACTTCCGCTTACAGCAAGGCTGCCCAGGAGTCTCCTAAGAATATGCTCAGCGAGTTTGCCTGGGATGAGGCTGAGATCCAGATGATCAGGAAATATGGTGACATCACCGACGACCTTCACACTGACCTTCACGAGTGCCTAGGACATGGTTCCGGTCAGCTCCTGCCAGGTACTTCTCCAAATGCCCTCGGTGAATACAGCTCTACTCTTGAGGAGACTCGTGCCGACTTGTTCGGTCTTTACTATATGGCTGACCCGAAATTGGTCGAGCTGGGCATTATTCCTGACAAGGATGCCTACAAGGCCCAGTATGCAAGTTATATCCGCAATGGTATCTTCACACAGTTCACAAGGGTCGAGCTTGGCAGGCCGAATACAGAGGCTCATATGCAGAACCGCAAGCTCATTGCTGACTGGTGCTATGAGAAGGGCTTGAAGGACAATGTGATAGAAAGGAAGGTCCGTGATGGAAAAACTTATTTCGTTGTCAATGATTACGAGGCTCTCCGCGGTCTTTTCGGTGATTTGCTTGCCGAAATTCAGCGCATCAAGTCAGAGGGTGATTTCGAGGCAGGCAAGGCTCTCGTCGAGACTTATGCCGTGAACATCGACCCGGCCCTGCACAAGGAGGTCAGGGAGCGTTATGCCGCTCTTGAGTTGAAGCCTTATGGTGGATTTGTGAATCCGGACATCGTGCCTGTCGTCAAGAATGGCAAGACTGTGGATTACAAGATTGAATATACCGATGACTATCTTGGTCAGATGATGAAGTACGGCGTCGAGTATGCAACTCTTGAAAGATTATAATTATTATTTGCGCATCGAGCGTGCGATGTCACCCAATACTGTGGCTTCGTACTGTTCGGATGTGGAAAAATTCATCGAATGGTATGGACAGGATGTGACCGGGGCCAGCTCCGGGGACATCCTGTCCTATCTTTCTTCCCGTTCCGATGTCTCGAAGCGTTCTCAGTCGAGAATAATAAGTTCGCTTCGGAGTTTTTTCGGCTATCTGGTCCTTGAGGGGCAGTTGAAGGAGAATCCTTGTGACAGGATTGAAACTCCGAAGCAGGGTCGATACCTGCCTGATGTGCTTTCCGTTGATGAGGTGGACAGGATTATCGGGGCTTGTGACGGTAAGGACTGGGCTTCCCTGAGGGACAGGGCTGTGCTGGAGGTGTTGTATGGATGCGGCTTGCGTGTGTCCGAGGCTTGCGGCATGAAGGTTTCGGATATTTTCTGGAAGGATGGATTTGTCAAGGTCATCGGAAAGGGCAACAAGGAGAGGATAGTGCCTTTGGGGGATATGGCAGCAGAGGCTCTGAACGATTATTTGCAGGAGAGGATAGTGCCCGAGGGTTGTGATGATGACATTCTTTTCATCAACCGAAGGGGCGGCGCCTTGAGCCGGGTTTGGGTATTCAAGATGATTCGTTCCTATGCTTTGAAGGCTGGGGTCAGAAAGAGTATTTCACCTCATTCATTCAGGCATTCTTTTGCTACTCACCTGATTGAGAATGGGGCAGACCTGCGTGTGGTCCAGGAGATGCTGGGTCATGAAAACATAACTACGACAGAGATATACACGCATGTTTCCTCCGCCACTTGGCAGAGGAATATCCTGGAGCATCATCCAAGGTGCTCAGAACATGTTTCTTCTCTTGAAAATCAGGAAGATAAATCCGAATGACATAAGCATCAGCACCACTATGATCACCCATGCCCAGAGGGATTCGGCGAAGAAGCCTCCGAAGGATACGTTCATGCCGAAGAAGCTTGCTATCAGGGTCGGCGGCATAAGCATCAGTGAGACCAGGGTGAAGACTTTCATGATTTTGTTCTGGTCGAGGTTGATGATACCGATTACCGTGTTCTGGAGGTATTCCAGCCTTTCGAAACTGAAGTTAGTGTGGTTGATCAGTGAGGATATGTCTTTCAGAAGGACATTCAGTTTCGGAAGGAGTTCCTGAGGGTATTTTGCGCTTTTCAGGAGGCTGGAGATTACGCGCTGCTTGTCCACGATGTTTTCGCGGATCATCATCGTGTTGTCCTGGAGCTGGTTGATGTCGATAAGGAAGTCTTCGCTGATGTCTTCTCCCAGATTCAGTTTCTTGTTGTACTGGGCGATTTCCTTAGAGACCAGCTCGACCATGTCGGCATCCAGGTCAATTCGTTGTTCGAGGATGCTTACAAATACGATGTGGCCGGATTCGTACATTTTCGGGAATGCAAGGATGCGGCGCTGGATGTCGGTGAAGCTTCTCAGCGGACATTCGCGCAGTGTGGTGAGTATGTTGTCCTTCAGGATGAAGGATACTGTCTCCATGGAATATTCTTCCGGGCCAGGGATAAGGAAGTTGGTGTTTGCGAAGATTGCCTGTTCGGTCTCGGAGTAGCGTGATGAACTCTCGATCTCTTCCGCTTGTGCACGGCTCTGGATTGTGGTTCCGAGGAATGATTCGGTAGCTCTTTTTTCTTCTCCGGTGGGCAGATACATGTCTATCCAGAGGACATCGTCGTAGTGGATGTTTGCGAAATCGGTTTCTGTCTGGGAAACGCTGATTTGTCCGTTATCCTTGTAGAAGATCTCAATCATGTTCTACCTCCCTTTTTGACTATTGAATATTCTTATTGCCTTTCACCTTGCTTACGACACAATAAGCCTGCAAATATAATTATAAAACGTCATTAACACAATAGTTTGTCTGATATACGATATGTCATTCAATTTTTCCATGCGCTTCGCTTGGTCGGGATGGCAGATGGGGGGAGTGTGGGTAGGGATGACAGGCGGGGTGGCTTGGCCGGGATGACGGGGTGGGGGATGAATCAGGGCTGGAAAATCTGTCGGTTGGTGATGGAACGGCCCAGAGTCAGTTCGTCAGCATATTCGAGGTCGTCACCGAAGCCAAGGCCTCGTGCAAGGGTGGAAATCTTTATCCCGTAGGATGAAATCTGGCGGTAGATATAGAAGGATGTTGTTTCTCCTTCCACGTCACCGCTCAGCGCAAGAATCACTTCTGTACCCTGAATCATCTGCGGATCTTTGGAGAGGGCTTCGATGCGTTCTTTCAATTCTTTGATAGTCAGGTCGGAAGGGCCGATGCCGTTGATTGGCGAGATGATGCCTCCGAGTACGTGGTACACTCCGTGGAACTGGCCTGTGTTCTCGATGCTCATCACGTCGCGTACGCTTTCCACTACGCAAATCGTTTTATGGTCACGTGAGTGGTCAGAGCAGATCGAGCAGGTGGGACCGTCAGATATCATCATGCATGTTGAGCAGTATTGTACGTTGTTGCGCAGGTTGTCCAGGGATTTGGTCAGGTGTGCAACATTTTCCTGTGGTTGCTTCAGCAGGTGCAGGGCAAGACGCAGGGCACTGCGGCGTCCGATGCCTGGGAGGGTGCTTATGGCATCTACTGCTTCTTCCAGCAGTTTTGAGGGGTATGATTCTTTGTAGGGCATGGTGTTGGTTGGTCGAGATGACAAATGAGGTGGGTTGGCCGATATTACATTTGGGTGGATATTTCAGATGGCTGGGAGGTGTGCCATTCGGCGAGGGCATGGATGGGGGTGGACAGGAATTTTACAAAATGAAGTCCGTATTCCGTTCCCAAGGTCGTGAGCTCATCCTGCAGTGCATATCCGAGCGAGCCGACAACGCCTGCTTCCGTGCAGCCATATCGCGAAAGGGCTCTTTCAATGAAATTTCTCAGATTGCGCTCAATCAGTCGGGCCGCATATTCATGGTTCTTGTGGCTGACTATGAATTTGGCAAAAGATGCAAGGTATCTGGAAGGGGCATCGCCTTTGTATATGTTTGCAACTGCCTCAGGATAAGTTATATGGAATTCTTCATCGAATTCCGCAGCCAACTCTGAGGGTACAAGTTCCTTGAAATAGTCCGACAGGAATTCTCTTCCGAGGGCTGCTCCGCTTCCTTCGTCTCCGAGGATGAAACCTCCGGGGCGGATATTCCTGATGATTTTTCCATTTTCATAAAGACAGCTGTTGCTTCCGGTACCCATGATGGCTGCCACTCCTCTTCCATTTCCAAAAAGAGCTGTTGCTGCTCCGGCCATGTCTGAATGGAATTCCACAAGGCTGGCTGACGGAAATGCCCGGGATAGTGCATCTCTTATGGCGGAGGATGCCTCCGGTGAGACTATTCCGGCACCGTAGAAATATATGGCTTCAACTCCACTGGACAACTCGTCAGCCACCATAGAGGCGGCTGAATGGACGATTTTCTGTATTTTATCCTTCCCCATGGTAGCGGCATTGATGCCTTCAGTCTGCACCATGGCCATTTCACCGGGCCTGTGGCAGAAATACCAATGGGTCTTGGTAGCTCCGCTGTCTGCAATCAATATCATACTGACTCAAGTTTCGCAAGTTATAACTTATTATGATCCTGAGGGTTGTGCCGCTTGCGAAACTTCTTCCCACCGCACATTTCCCTTTCTACGAGGACCTATCCCCAAACCCCTTCCCCCGGGCTGCTTGCTGCAAAAGTCCTCTGGACTATTTGCTTATCGCAAGCGACCTGCTGTCGACCTAAAGGTCTCTAAATTCGGTAGTTTCGCTAAATGCGAAACTTAAATCATACTGATTTTCTGAAAGTTGGATTAATTAAATACAAAAATAGCTAAAATGGGTGGATTGCACAACCCGGTAAGTCATTTGTAAGACAAACTTTTATTATCTTTGTGAATTCTACACAAAGGGTGTCATGGAAGAAAAACAGCAAGTCACGATTTTTGATGTGGCGGCGCTCGCCGGCGTCTCCAGAGGTACTGTGGACCGTGTAATCCACAACAGGGGAGAGGTGTCAAAAAAAACTGCCGAAAAAGTTATGAAAGCCGTCAGGGAACTCAGGTTTGAACCCAATCCTTATGCGGCGGTACTGGCTTCGAAAAAGTCTCGTCTTATCGTTTGCCTGCTTCCGGAAGCTGAGAAGGGGGAATATTGGGATATGATACGTAACGGTTGCCTTGAAGGTGCTGAAGCCATGTCACATCTGAATGTTACCATAAAGATAATTACATACAATCAGTATGATTCGGCATCGTTCGATGCTGCATGCAAGGAATTGCTGGCTTGTTCCCCTTCCGGTGTCGTGCTCCCTCCTTTGTTTAAAACTGCCACCCAAATTCTTGCTTCCGAACTGTACTCAAGAGGTATCCCTTATGTTTATGTCGATACGAAACTTGATGAACCTCAATATTTTGCATATTTCGGAATGCCAATGTACCAGAGCGGTTACCTTTGTGCCGCATTGCTTACCGAAAGGCTGCCGGCCAATCAGGTAAAGGATATTGTGGTGGTGCGCATAATCAGGGACAAATCCCGTAAGTCAGATCCTACAGTCACAAGAAGGGAGGGATTCACAGATTATATAAAGTCCAATTTTCCTGATTGCCATATAAACAATATTTTCATCGACCCATCGGAACCTCAGACCATCGGGAAGGCTCTCGAAGGGCTCACGGGCGAGAACAAACTGTTGGTCATGTTCAACTCCCGCATTCATCTGATTGCGGATTATCTCAGGGAACATCCATGCAGCGACCGCAGGGTCATAGGCTTTGACAATCTGGATAAAAATATCCATGCGCTCAATCGCGGGCAGGTCACCCTTCTGATAGCCCATCGTACAAGTCTCCAATCCAAGATGGCAGTGACCACCCTGGCCGAATATATCATCATGCGTAAAAAACCAGTCAACCGCGACAATTACGCCCATATGGACATATTGTCACGGTTGAACATCGACAATTATTAACATTGACCAAGTTCTGAATATAACGCAGTTTCTGAGCTTGGGGAGGGAAGGCTATAGGGTGACTCCGGTTTTGAATATGGCTATTTCCCTGATGCCATGCTCTTCGCTTCTGACAGGTTTGCCATTGACCACATCCAGTACAGCCTCGATGAAGGCTTCGGCAGTCTTTTGCATCGGCTCATCTTCGGCTATCACGCCGGCATTGAAGTCAATCCATCCTTTCTTGCGGGCGGCAAGAGTGGAGTTGGTGGATATTTTCATGGTCGGAACGAAACTTCCGAACGGAGTACCTCGCCCGGTGGTGAAAAGAACTATCTGACATCCGGATGCAGCCAGGGCAGTCGAAGCTACAAGGTCATTTCCTGGAGAGCTTAACAGATTGAGTCCCTTGGTTTTAAGCCTTTCTCCGTATTTGAGTACATCACGTACGATGCTTGAACCGCATTTCTGGGTACATCCCAGTGATTTCTCTTCAAGGGTGGAGATTCCGCCTGCTTTGTTGCCCGGTGAAGGGTTTTCATAGACCGGCTGGTTGTTCTTCATGAAATATTCCTTGAAATCGTTGATTAGGCTGACTGTCTTTGTGAATGTTTCCTCATCCTGACAACGGTTCATCAGAATCGTCTCTGCACCGAACATTTCAGGAACTTCTGTCAGCACTGTGGTACCTCCCTGGGAAACAATCCAGTCAGAGAATACTCCAAGGAGCGGGTTGGCGGTGATTCCTGACAATCCGTCCGATCCTCCGCATTTCAGTCCGACTTTCAACTCTGCTACAGGTACGTCCGTCCTTATGTCCTTGCTGCATATGTCGAAGATTTCGCGTGCCTGTCTGAGTCCTTCTTCCACCTCGTCGCCTTCAATATTCTGGCACTCGATGGCACGTACTCTGAGCGGGTCGCAGTCTTCGATAAGCTGCCGGAAAGTCGAAAGCTGGTTGTTCTCACATCCGAGGGAAACGAAGAGCACGCCTCCGGCGTTAGGGTGGTGAGCCATGTCGGCGAGGACTTTGCGGGTGTTTTCATGGTCGTCGCCAAGCTGCGAACATCCGTAGTTGTGAGGGAAAGCGACGATGGCATCAACACTTCCCATATCTGAGGCTTTCTCCTGCATCAGGCGGGCGGCAATGGCCTGAGCCGCTCCGTTGACGCATCCTACGGTCGGGATGATCCATATCTGGTTCCTGATTCCAACTTCACCGCTATTCCTTCTGAATCCTTTGAATGTCAATGGTTTGTCTGTCGGAGCTATTTCTTTCAGTCCGGGATTGTAACTGTATTCGAGAAGACCTGACAGGTTGGTTTTGATGCAGCTGTGGTCAACGAGACTTCCTTTAGGGGCATCTGCAGTGAGATGCCCGATAGGAAATCCGTATTTGATTATGTTGTCTCCTTCATGGAGGTCTTGGAGGGCAATTTTATGTCCTGAAGGGATGTCCTGGGCGAGGATAAGGTCTGCACATTCATGCAGGCATTCTCCTTTGCTCAAGTCGGTCAGGGCTACTGCCACGTTGTCTGCCGGATTGATTCTGATGTATCTTGCCATGTCCCGCAGATCTTAGAAGTTGAAATAATTCTTTGCGTTGTTGTATGAGATGTCCTCCACAACCTTGGTGATGAATTCCATTTCGCTTGCTGGGAGTTTGCCTTTCTCGATGTCTTCTCCGAGAACTGAGCAGAGGATGCGGCGGAAGTACTCGTGGCGTGGGTAGCTGATGAAACTTCTTGAGTCTGTGAGCATTCCCACAAAGCGTGTGAACAGTCCCAGAGCAGAGAGTGCGTTCATTTGCTTGCGCATTCCGTCTTCCTGATCGAGGAACCACCAGCCGGAGCCGAACTGCATCTTGCCCGGTACTGTGCCGTCGTTGAAGGTGTAGGCCATGGTCATCAGCACCTCGTTGTCCTTTGGATTGAGGCAGTAGAGGATGGTCTTGGCGAGTTTGCCTTCGAGTGTGAGCCTGTCGAAGAATCTGTGGCCGGCAGCTGCACACTGTACGTCATGGATTGCATCGTATCCGGTGTCAGGGCCGAGCTGATAGAACATCTTCGTGTTGTTGTTGCGGATGGCTCCGATGTGGAACTGCTGTGCCCAGCCAGCTTCTGCATCCATCACTGCGAAGTCATGCAGGCATGCGCTGCGGAATTTGTCGAGTTCCTCTGCATCAGCCTGTTTGCCAGAAAGGACTTTTGCAAAGATGGCCTCAATTTCGCTGTCGGTGTAGTCTGCCGCATAGAAGGTCTCGAGTCCGTGGTCTGAAAGACGGCATCCCATTGATTCGAAGAAATCGTGACGTTTTGCAAGGGCTTCGATGAGGTCTGAGTAGGTGCGAATCTCCATGTCCGCTGTTTCAGAGAGCTTCTGGATGTATTCCTTGTATGCCTCAGGGTTCTCGATTGCCATGGCTTTGTCCGGTCTCCATGCAGGTATCACCTTGACACCGAAAGGTTTGTCAAGTATCTGCTTGTGCCAGCGAAGGTCGTCGGCAGGGTCGTCTGTGGTGCAGACTGTCTCTACGTTGAATTTCTTGATGAGCGCCTGACCGCGGAATTCTTCTGTTGCAAGCTTTGCGTTGCACTCTTCGAAGATATCCCTTGCTGTAGCCGGGCTGAGGAGTTTGTCGATGTCAAATACCCTTTTGAGCTCGAGGTGGGTCCAATGATATAGTGGATTTCTCATGGTATAAGGAACGGTTTCTGCCCATTTGCTGAATTTTTCCCATGAGCTTCTGTCTCCTGTGATATATTCTTCGGGCACTCCGTTTCCTCTCATTGCGCGCCATTTGTAGTGGTCGCCGCCGAGCCAGAGTTCGGTGATGTCGCTGAACTGATGGTTCTGGGCAATCATCTGTGGGATGAGGTGGCAATGGTAGTCGATGATAGGCATTTTTTCAGCTCCTTCGTGGTAGAGCTGTTTCGCTGCGTCGTTTGACAGCATGAAATCTTCGTTGATGAAAGACATATTATTATAGTATTAGTTATTAGCTTCTTATGTCCCGCCAAATGTCATGCGGAATTTTTCCGATGCAAAAATATGAAAACTTTTTCAATTTTCCGTGCACGAGCACGAAAATTTTTTATAAATTTGCCGCGGATTCGAAAATCATCGGTGACAGACAATAATAATAACCAATAAAAATATAAGAAAATGGAAAGATTAAATCGTACCAATGCCCCTGCGGCAAAGACTTACACTGAGAAAATCATCCAGTTCGGTGAAGGCAACTTCCTCCGTGCTTTCGTGGATTGGATCGTTTGGAAAACCAACCAGAAGACCGATTTCAACGCATCGGTTGTTGTCGTTCAGCCTATCGACAGGGGAATGGTGGACATGCTCAATGAGCAGGATTGCTTGTATCATCTCAATCTTCAGGGACTTGACAATGGTCAGCGTGTTGATTCCGTAGAGATGGTCGATGTTATTTCAAGAGGTCTGAATCCTTACCGTGATTTTGACAAGTATCTCGCCCTTGCAGAGCAGGAGGATATCAAATTCGTAATCTCCAACACCACTGAGGCCGGTATCGCCTTCGATCCTTCATGCAAGCTTGAGGATGCTCCTGCTTCTTCTTACCCTGGTAAGCTCACCCAGCTTCTGTATCATCGTTTCAAACATTTCAACGGCGATACTTCCAAGGGTCTGATTATTTTCCCTTGTGAGCTTATCTTCTTGAATGGTAAGGAATTGAAACGTTGCATCAGGGAGTATATCAAGCTTTGGAACCTTGGTGAGGAATTCAGCAACTGGTTTGAAAATGCCTGCGGTGTTTATTGTACGTTGGTGGACCGCATCGTTCCGGGCTATCCTCGTGACAATGCTGCTGAGCTGTGCGAGCGCGTAGGCTATCAGGACAATATGCTCGTTAAGGCTGAGATTTTCCATCTTTGGGTTATCGAGGCTCCTGAAGAAGTGGCTAAGGAGTTCCCTGCTGACAAGGCCGGACTTCATGTTTTATTTGTGCCTTCCGAGGCTCCATATCACGAGCGTAAGGTTACTTTGCTTAACGGTCCTCACACCGTGCTTTCTCCGGTGGGCTACCTCAGCGGCCTGAATACTGTCAAGGAGTGCTGCGAGGATGAACTTATAGGCAAGTTCGTACATAAGGTGATGTTTGAGGAGCTCATGCACACTCTGAACCTTCCTATGGAGGAGCTTCAGAAATTTGCTGCCGATGTCATGGAACGTTTCCGCAATCCGTTCGTGAAACATTTTGTGACCAGCATCATGCTCAACTCATTCCCTAAATTCAAGACTCGTGACCTTCCTGGTCTGAAGACTTATCTTGAGCGCAAGGGTGAGCTTCCTAAGGGTCTTGTCCTTGGACTTGCAGGCATTACCACATATTATAAAGGTGGAAAGAGGGGAGAAGATGAGATTGTTCCGAACGATGACCAGGCAATCATGGATCTTTTGAAGGAACTTTGGGCTACCGCAGATGTTAGGAAGGTGGCTGAAGGTGTTCTGGCTGCTTCTGACCTTATCTGGGGTGAGGACCTGAATGCCATCCCTGGTTTGACTGATATGCTTGAGCAGGATCTTCGCACCATTCAGGAGTCTGGAATGAGGGCTGCTGTTGAGGCTATCCTTTAGTCATATTCAAATACAAAAAGAGAGGCTGACCAATTCTGTTTGGTCAGCCTCTCTGGTTTAAAGGACTTCGATAAGTTCGACGATGAATTTGAGGGTTGCGTATGGAGGAATTGCTCCGGGAGCACCATTCTCTCCGTAACCCAGAGTGTAAGGGATGACGAATTCATATTTTGCACCTTCCTTCATCAACTGTACACCTTCAGTCCATCCTGCAATCACCTGATTCAGTCCGAATACTGCAGGCTCGTTGCGGTCATAGGAGCTGTCGAATTTCTTGCCGTTGGTGAGCGTGCCTTCATAGTGACATTTAACCTTGTCAGTTGCCTTTGGCTGACGGCCTGTTCCTTCTTTGATGACTTTGTACTGCAGACCGCTTGGAAGAACAGTGACTCCTTCCTGTTTTGCGTTGTCTGCGAGGAAGATTTCGCCTTCCTCACGCATTGCAGCTGCCATTGCAGCTTGTTCTGCCTGCTGCTTTTTCTCAATTTCCGTGAAATATTTGTCCAGAAGCTGGCTTGCCTCCTGGAATGAAACTGCCGGCTCAGCTCCTGTAAGAACTGCTTTTACTCCTGCAGCGAAGTCTTCGAAATTGATTTCCTGAATGCCTGATGAAAGCATGTTATGGGCAATGCTCATGCCCAAAGCGTAACTGTTTTTATCCATATATACAATATATTAATATCCTATTTCTTTGAAAAATTCCAGAATAAAATCTCCAATCTTGCGACAATTACGGATATATGTTCCGTGGCCCTCTCCCGGAAGAATCCGGTATTCCGCACCCGGGATATTTTCGCCGATGAGCCTGGTATGTTCCGGAAGGATGATGTCATTTTCACCTGAGAGAATAAGACAGGGTGTCTCAATGGTCTTCATGTCTTCAATGGTCATGGTCGGCTCATTTATCATCATCACTTCCAGAGGTTTGGGATTCTCCTTGTAGAAATGTTTCTGACGGAACTCTTCTGTCAGGGCACCTTCTGTGAATATGTTGGCTCCTCCTGTGATAATGGCACCAAACGTGCCCGGATACATTACCTCGAGCTGAAGGGCGATGATGCCTCCGTCGCTATATCCGAAAACTGCCGGTTTGGTCAGGCCCTTGGCTTGGATGAATTGCTCTACATCGGTCGCCATGTCTTTGTAATGGTATTCGTCAAGAGCTTTGTTCGCACCCTGACCGCGTGAATCTATGGCATATACCATATATCCCGCCTGGGCCAGCTGCCTTGTCGTGGTCTCTAATGTGTTGTGGCTGCCTCCGTTACCATGCAGAAGGATAACCGGTTTGCCTCGTCCTTCGGCAGCATAAAACAAACTTACGCCGTTCACTTCAATGGTGTCGGTGTAACTTACATACGGTTCTGATTTACACGCAATCAGAGCAATCATTACCAGGGCGGTGAACAAGGCCCTGAAAATTACATTTGTCATAATTCTCCAAAAGTAAATGGGTTGAATAGAAGGATTCCCAAAACCTAAAGGGGCTGACTTTTCAGTCAGCCTCTTTAATATAAGAAATATGTTCTTAGAACATTTCCGGATCGTTGTTGTGCGAGTCAGAATTGTCATTCTGTCCACGGCGAGGACCTCTGCTGCGCTCGTCACGGCGAGGACCTTTGTCATTCCTGCGGTCTCCGTTCTGACGACGGTCATCGCGGCGTGGTCCTTTGTCACCCTGTGGCCTTGGCCTGCGCTCCGGCTCGATGTAGCCTTCCGGTTTTTCGATAAGAGCCCTGCGGGAGAGTCTCATCTTGCCGGTCTTCTCATCGATTTCGAGGAGTTTTACATCAACCTCGTCGCCAATGTTGAGGACATCTTCAACTTTGTCAGTCTTGCACCAGTCAATCTCTGAGATGTGAAGGAGTCCCTCTTTGCCAGGAAGAATCTCGACGAATGCTCCGAACTCAAGGATGGAAACGACTTTACCGTGGTAAACTTTTCCGACCTCAGGAACGGCGCAGATACCGTTAATCCAGTTGAGAGCCTTGTCCATTGACTCTTTGTTCTCTCCAAAGATATCAACAACACCCTCAGTCTTGCCGTTGGTATTCTCCTCGGTGATTGTGATGACAGTGCCGGTCTCCCTCTGGATCTTCTGGATGACCTCGCCGCCTTTACCGATGATTGCTCCGATGAAGTCACCCGGAACCCGAATCTGGATAATGCGAGGAACGAATGGCTTGTAGTCCTCACGAGGCTCGCTGATGGTCTTCATCATCTCGCCCATGATGTGCATACGGCCCTGACGTGCCTGCTCGAGTGCTCTTTCGAGAACATCATAAGAAAGTCCGTCAACCTTGATGTCCATCTGGGTTGCAGTGATACCGTCTTTTGTTCCGGTAACCTTGAAGTCCATGTCTCCGAGGTGGTCCTCATCTCCGAGGATGTCGGTGAGGATTGCATATCTTTCGTTTGGTCTGTCCTTGTCAGTGATAAGTCCCATTGCAACACCTGCAACAGGTTTCTTGATCTTCACTCCGGCATCCATGAGTGCGAGGCAGCCCGCGCAAACCGTTGCCATTGAAGATGAACCGTTTGACTCAAGGATATCTGAAACCACGCGTACTGCATAAGGATTCTCTGGAGCTATCGGAACCATAGGTTTGAGTGCCCTCCATGCGAGGTTTCCGTGACCGATTTCACGACGTCCTACGCCTCTCTGTGCCTTTGCCTCTCCGGTTGAGAACGGAGGGAAGTTGTAGTGGAGGACGAACTGGTCAGTGCCCTGAACGAGCACTTCGTCGTGCTCCTTCATGTCGAGCTTGGTGCCGAGGGTTACAGTCGAAAGGGACTGAGTCTCACCACGGGTGAAGATTGCACTTCCGTGTGCGCATGGCAGATAGCCTACTTCGCACCAGATAGGGCGCACCTGAGTGGTGTTACGTCCGTCGAGGCGGATTCCCTCATCGAGAATCATGTTCCTCATTGCTGCTTTCTCGACTGCATGATAGTATCTTTCAACCATCATCTTCTTGTCCTCGCGCTCCTCCTCAGGAATGGTCTGGTAGAACTCCTCCTTGAGAGCATCGAAAGCATCGGTCCTTTCATGTTTACCTTGACCGGACTTTGCAATGGCATAGCACCTGTCATAGCAGAACTCCTGAACGGCCTTGCGGAGATCTTCGTCGTTCTCTTCGTGGCAGTAAGTCCTCTTCACGGTCTTTCCGACTTCTTCTGTGAGCTCCATCTGCACCTTGCAGTGCTTCTTAATCTCTTCGTGAGCAAACTTGATTGCCTCAAGCATATCGTGCTCGCTGACTTCGTTCATCTCACCCTCAACCATCATGATGTTGTCATATGTTGCTGCGACCATGATGTCAATGTCAGCTTTCTCCATTTCGCTGAAATTAGGGTTAATCTTGAACTGGCCGTCAATTCTTGCCACCCTTACCTCTGAGATAGGTCCCTCGAAAGGAATGTCGCTGACTGCAAGGGCAGCAGATGCTGCAAGTCCTGCGAGTGCATCAGGCTGAATGTCTTTTTCAGCTGAAATAAGATTTACATTTACATACACCTCTGCGTGGAAATCCTCAGGGAACAACGGTCTGAGAGCCCTGTCCACAAGTCTTGCGATGAGAATTTCATAGTCAGAAGCCTTTCCCTCACGCTTCATGAAGCCTCCAGGGAACCTTCCCGCAGAAGCATATTTCTCCTTGTAGTCAACCTGAAGAGGCATGAAATCAACATCCTCTTTTGCATCTTTGGCACAGGTCACTGTTGCAAGGAGCATGGTGCCGCCCATTTTGACGACTACCGCTCCGTCTGCCTGTTTTGCAAGCTTTCCGGTCTCAATTTCGATTACCCTGCCGTCGGATAATTCGATTTTCTTGTTTACGATATTCATTACTTGTTTCACAACCTGCCTCCCCCTATGGGAGTCATTACTAATTTTTCTATCTGTTCCGCCCATATGGAATCCGCCGGATTCCTACATATAGTCACGTCCTATATTGTTCATTCTTCAGGCACCGCAGGTTGATGAGTGTTAGTGCCGTCGGAATTTTTTTTGCGAAAAAAAGGGGAAACCCTGTCCGGGATTCCCCCTTTGTCTTTCCTGTATGCCGTTATCGACGGAGACCAAGCTCCTTGACGATAGCTCTGTATCTCTCGATGTCGGTCTCCTTGAGGTAGTCAAGGACACGGCGTCTCTTACCAACGAGTCTCAGAAGTGAACGACGGGTTGAGTAGTCCTTCTTGTTGCTTTTGAGGTGCTCGGTAAGGTGAGCGATACGGTGGGAAAATAATGCAATCTGACTCTCTGGAGAGCCGGTGTCAGTATTAGACTTTCCGTACTTCGCGAAAATCTCTTGCTTTTTCTCTGGTGCCAAATATTCAGCCATAGTGAAAAAAGTTTAGAGGGTTAATAAACAACCTTTTGCCATAGAGGGCAAAAGCGGGCGCAAAGATACATATAAAATGAAAATAAACAAAACTTTATGGACAAAAACTATGATTGAATCCATTTCAGAAATTTTTCGGAACGGGTCATACTCACTTCAATCAGGAAATCCGGCTCGGGAACCATGTTTATGCGATATTTCAGGCCATGGACTTTGAACCAGTCGGAAATGCAACTCCTGGCAATGATGCAACTTCGGGAAATCCGGAAGAAATCATGTTTGTCAAGAACCGATTCCATTTCGTTGATTGATTTTTCAATTACAAGATGCCTGCCGTCCTTCGTTACGATTACATTGCTCTTGTTCATCGAGAAGACATAGGAGATATCGCTGTGAAGAACAGGGAATATCTGGGAATTTATTCTGACAAGGAATCTTTTCCTTGAGATGTTGTCATTGCCGAAATATCCTTGTGCCAGTGCATTTATTATATTGCCGATGTCTGTCCCACGATAGTTTTTCAGCGATTTTGAAATCGCAATTTTCAAATTTTCTTCCTTGATAGGCTTTAGAATATAGTCAACGGAATTCACCTCAAATGCCTTGATGGCATAGGTGTCATATACTGTAGTGATTATTATAGGAACATTGATGTCAACTTCATCAAGAATATCGAAACAGTTGCCGTCAGAAAGTTCCACATCCATGAATACCAGATCAGCAGAATTTTGTGGGTTGGAAAACCAGTCAATGCATTCCCTTACGCTTCCGCTGGTATTGACAATGTTGATATTCGGAATCAGTTTGACCAGCATCCTTTCCAACTGCTCTACTGCAATGGTCTCATTCTCAATTATGAAAACATTCATATCAATGGAAGTATTACTGTGAAACAAGTATCATCCTTTTCAATTACGATATTATTCCCTGTTGTCGCCTTATATTGCTCTTTTATGTAGGATAGTCCCACCCCGGTTGATTTAGGCTTACTGAAACGCGGTATTAGTGAATTGGATACCTGAATCGTTGCATCGTTTGAAGTTATGCTGACTTCCAGCGGATTCCGGATAGTTGCGGCATTATGCTTCACCGCGTTTTCCAGAAGCAATTGTATCGAACATGGTACAACGCTTTTATCCAAGTCTTCCGGTTTGATATCAATAGTGACTTTCAGGCTGTTGTTGAATCTGACATTCAGTAAATCTATGTAATTGTGGAGATTGGTGATTTCCTCAGATAACGGTATCAGATGTTTCCCTTCTGTCATCAGATGATATTGGTAAATGTCGGTAAGTTTGTAGATATATTGTCCGGCATCCTCTTTTCTGTCGCTGGCTATCAAACCATTAAGGACATTCAGGGAATTGATGAGAAAATGAGGACTCAGTTGATTTCTCAAACTTAAGTACTTGTATTCAGTATTCCTTGCGTCGTGTTTAGTCTGGATTGACAGCATGATTGTGTATAACAATGCCACCAGTCCGGATATCAGGAGCAAGCCAACTATAAAATATCGGATGAACTCAAACCAGTCAGGAAATTCAAGGTCTTTTGTCCTTGCATAAGATGCCTGGCAGCCGAACGCAGCAATGAAAGAAATACAAGGAATGGACGCGAGGATGAAGAGAGTTTTACCGCGCGTTGACTGAATCTTCAATTCTATTGTCCTGGCCACAAAGATTGATGCGACAATGATGATGACCAGCAGTATGCTGTTGTTGAAATAGTGTGTCAGGTATTTATAAATGATATATTTGCCAAGGACTCCGTTGGTTGTCAGTATATTGATTAGAATCCGGAAACAATATATGATGAACAGGACAATAAGTAATGACAGCAAGTAATGCTTGTGGCTATGCTCTGTCTTCTTCACTTTGAATCTTGAGCCTGTTGACCATGATAATAAGACTGTTCCCCAGCCGATTAATTCAGTTGTGATGAAGGTGCCGATCATTTCGTTGACTGCCGGAGATGTGTTGAATAAATGTCCCACATCTCTCATCAATGTCATCCCTATGAAATATCCGGCGAGATTGCCGATAATCATCAGAACGGCAGAAATGTTGAATCTGACACTGTCTTCCATGCAGAGGACGGTGATCATGAGCAAGGTGAGAGGAGTAATCAATCTGCTGTCGGCAATGCCCCAGACAATGCTCAAAAGTGTGGCCAGGATATGAAGAATGGCAAAGCCATGAATGATGATATGATGTCTGATGTTTCTCATAATGCTCACAAAGCTATGTTAATTTCAGTATTATTTCAAACTTATTTTATTTCATCCTCTTATTTCAACCACTCGTCGCCGTCAAGTCATTCATATAAGGAATAAGATGGGCTTGTTTCCATAATTTTGACCAAACTAAATAACCAATACAGTTCGTTTATGAAACAAATTACAACTATTCTGATTGGTATTGCATTAAGTTTTGCAATGTCATGGGCTTCATACGCACAAGGTGGGTATGAAGTAAAAGGTATGGTACTGGATGAAACCGGACCTATGGTTGGAGCTACTGTTCTTGAACGTGGAACAACCAACGGAACATCAACAGGTGCCGATGGTGATTATATCCTAAAGGTCAGTGGCCCGACTGCTGTAGTGGAAATCAGCTCGATAGGCTATAAAACCGTTTCTTTCATTGCCTCACAACTTCCCGCTTCCATCGTTCTTCAGCTGGATACCGAAATGCTTGAAGAGACAGTCGTGGTAGGTTACGGTTCTTTGAGCAAAAAGGAGATTTCGTCGTCAGTTGTCAGTGTCGGTGCTGAAGACTTCAACAAGGCGGCTGCAGGAGATCCTATGCAACTTCTTGTCGGAAAAGTCGCAGGATTGAACATCGATGTCTCAGCAGACGGAAAAAGCAGTTCTTTCCAGATTCGTGGTGCAACTTCAATCAACGGCGGCAACTCTCCGCTGGTTGTCATCGATGGTGTTGCGGGAGCTTCGCTCAGTGATGTTTCGACCCAGGATATCGAATCAATCTCGGTACTCAAAGACGGAGCATCAGCTGCAATTTATGGTACAAGGGGTGCAAATGGTGTAGTCTTGGTTACAACTAAGAAGGGTGCAGGAGCTGCAGGAAAGGTAAGAGTCACCTATGACAGCTACTTCGCAATTCAGGCTCTTCACAAGATGCCGGATGTATATGGACTGGATGAATGGCTGACCATGAACCAGGAAACAGGAAGAAATAAGACAGATTACGGTGGAAGGGAAGAGAAAGCCTATTGGAAAGCCCTCCGCAACGATAAACCTACTTATGATTTGAACCAGCATATCACCTTTGCAGGTTCAACTGCGAAGAGCAACTATAATCTTTCCCTTAACTATACTCGCAATAATCAGTTGTATAAAAACAATGAGAGAGAGGCTTATAGGGCAAGATTTGTCATGAATCAGAAATTCTTCAATGACATTGTTGAGTTGACTACAAATGCGAGTGTGAGGGCGAATTTGAATCGTGGCAACAGCGGCAGCCTCGTGGGAGCCTGGTTCATGAACCCGACTCGTCCGGTTTATGATGAAACTACCCCTACCGGATATTTCTGGCCTACTCACTCAACCGGAGCGACAAACTCAGTAGAGAACAACCAGCTCCCTACCAACAAGAGCCATAATCTTTCCATCAACTGGCAGGAGGATCTCAAAGTCACTCTGTTCAAGAATTTGAATCATCAGCTCACAACCAATGCCGCTATTTCTGCCGGTTACCGTTCGACGAATGAATATAGTTATACTCCATCCATCATGCAAACATGCCAGATGTGGAATGACTATGCAGGTTCGGCTACCATCAAGAACAGCCACAGCCTGAATATGAATTTCGAATGGATGGTCAATTACAACATGAGCATCAAGAAACATAACCTTAAAGCAGTTGCGGGTTATTCTTATACACAGTATGATGGTGAGAGCCACAATATGACCAACAAGGACTTCCAATATGACCAGTTCCTCTGGTACAATATGGCATCAGGTACATATCTGGGCAAAGGTCTTGCAAGCATGGGCTCAAGCAAAACTTTCAATAAGCTTGCAGGTGTATTCGGCCGTGTTACTTATTCATGGAATGACCTCATTACAGCAACGGCATCACTCCGTTACGAGGGTAGCTCAAAATTCGGTAAGAATCGCAAATATGGTTACTTCCCTGCAGTGTCCGCTGCATGGACCATATCCAACATGGGCTTCATGGATTCTACAAAGTCATGGCTTGACAATCTGAGAATCCGTGCATCATATGGAGTCACTGGCCGAAATGCAGGTGATGACTATGCATCTCTCGCCACATACAGTTCAAAGGGAAGCAACTATTTCATGGATGGCGAATGGGTAGGTGGCTATGGTATAACCAGAAACTCCAACCCTAACCTTGGATGGGAAACAGCTGTTGTTTATGACTATGGTGTTGATTTTGAACTCTTCAACCGCAGATTTACAGGTTCCATCGAGTACTTTGACCGTCGTTCAGAGAACTTGCTTTATACTTACACTGCTCCACAGCCACCTTATGTATATTCAACAATACAGCTCAACCTTGGTTCCACACAGAACCGCGGTGTTGAGATTGCATTGAACTGGAGCGACAAAATTGGAAAGAACTGGAGCTACAGTGTCGGAGGTACTTATTCATACAGCGATGCGTTCCTCAGAAGCATAGGTAATGATGTATATGCAGCTTCATATGTTGACCTCGGATCGCTCGGAACTTTGGGAAGCAGTGAATATCGTTTCCGTCTGGAAGAAGGCACAAGAATCGGTACCCTCAGGGGTTACAAATATGCCGGTTATAATGAAGAAGGACAGATTCTCCATTATACAGCTGATGGCGGCACGGCATCAAAGACAAGTTGCGTTGACGATGATAAAGTGGTTATCGGTAATACCCTTCCTAAACACAGTTTCTCTATCTATCTGTCTTTAAGATACAAACAGTGGAACCTCACAATCAATGGCCGTGGACTTGCTGGAATGGATATTTGGAACTCGCAACTTCAGACCTATGGACTCCCTGGTTCTACATCTGACAACCTGCTCAGGAGTGCATATACAAAATATGCTCACCTGACTGCTGACAATGATTATCTGAACTCATTCTATCTTGAGAAAGGTGACTGGTTCAAACTGGAGAAAGTTTCTGTAGGACGTGATTTCAAGTTCAAGCAGAACAAAGCTGGTTTTGAAAGTTTGAACATCTATCTTGCTGCGACAAACCTGTTCACCCTTACAGGATTTACAGGTGTCGATCCGTCAACGGTATCTTCAGTAGGACTCACCCCTGGTATTGCAAGTACAGCCAATTTGTACACTTCAACCATTACACTTGGAATTTCAGCACGATTCTAATCACATAAATGAGAATAACAATGTATAAGAATATAGTAGGAAAAGGCTTGGGACTTCTGATAGCCGGCCTTGCCGTTACAAGTTGTTTTGATATGGAAGAGAAACCGCATACTTTGCTTTCCGCTTCTTCATATCTTACTAATGAGACAGCTGTAAAACAGGTGATCTCCAATATATATGCCCAGGAGCAGGGTGATCTTTCAGAGCATTATTGGTACGCACAGGAGCTTTCGGCAGACCAGATTTCATGGCGTTCATGGAATGGAGGCAGCTGGGGCTGGGATGGCGGTGACAAGTTCGTGCTCTCGACTCATACTTGGACTCCGGAGGCAAACTATGTCAACCAGATTTGGAACAAAGGATGGTCAGCGATTGGCCTCTGCAACAACTTCCTGGCTGATATGGAAACCGTAGGTGCATCTGGAGTCAATCTTACACAGGAAAAATTCAACGCATATATAGCAGAAATCAGGACTTTCAGGGTATATTGCTATTATAATGTATTTGAGGTGTTCGGAGGTACAATCCCTCTTACTACCAGCACAGATACCAGCATTCTTCCTGAATCAGCCATGAAAGGTTCCTCTTTTGAAGATGGTTGCCGCAAGATTTGTGACTGGATGATTAGCGAACTTGATGCTGTTTGTGAACAGTTGCCTGTAAATGGTTCTGTCAACAGGTGTAATCAGGCTATGAACAGGATGATCAAGATGAGAATCCTTCTCAACTCTGAGATTTTCACTGGAGAGCCTAAATTCGATGAGTGCAAGATGCTTGCAAAGGATATCATTGACGGTAAGTATGGCTCATATTCAATAGCACCAAAATATCAGTCGATATATTCAGCAAACAACGATACCGAGTGTCCTGAGATTGTTTTTGCATTCAGTTCTGACAGGGTTTACAATACAAAGTCAACCAATATGCGAAACGGCCCTTTCATGAACTATGTATATGCCCAGTTCTTCAATACCGAGAACGTGCATTCGGGATGGAACTGCTGCGCTGTCACACCTTCGTTTGACAATAGCAGTGACTTCTATTCACAGTGTGTGGAAAATGTCGTTGTCGGATATGACACTACCTATAGGGCAGACGGAACGATCAAGAAGATTACTGAGAAATACAAATCAACAGTGATTGCCGAAATGTATGACCGTGAAAAAGCTGTCTGCTTCCTTGACGCAAAGTATGGTGACAAACTTGGAGCAGTACGTGAAAGGTTCGACCCTCGTGACATCCGTCTCGTAGCTCCATATAACAATGCTGACAAGAGTGGAGACCTCACTGACTGGGGTGGATTATTCATGGATGGTGTCATCAGGAACGATTATGGCCGTGGTGATGTCCAGAATGGTGATGCAGACCGTGCCGGAATGTTCAATGTGTATGTTGACCAGATCGGAAACTTCAGAGGCAAAGGTAATCACCCTCTTCAGATAGTTGAGAATCCTCGCTGGGGAGAAAGCAACAGTGGTCTCCGCGCCACAAAATATCCATATTATCCGATTGCATCCGGCAAGACGATGGCCGATGCTGATGTAGTTGAGTTCAGACTTGCTGAAGTGTACTACACTTATGCAGAGTGCCTGCTTAGAGAAGGCAATGCTGCTCAGGCGAAAGAGTGGGTGAACAAAGTACGTCAGAGATACTTCTCATCAAGTGACTGGAATGGTTCATCAACAGTAAACGGACGAGTACTCGGTCCCGCAAAAGATCAGGCGCCAAGAGGATTCTCTGATGCATTTGACATGGACAGAATGTTGAGCGAATGGGGACTTGAATTCTTTGATGAGGGCCATCGTCGTCGTACAGACCTTCGTCGCTTCGACAAGTTTACCCAGGGACAATGGTGGTTCTTCGGAAGAGCAACAGAGGTTGGATATGACCTTCCGGCAAAACGCGACAGGAAATACGAATGGTTCCCAGTTCCACAGCGTGCCTTGAATGCTAACCCAGGCCTTGTTCAGAACCCTAATTATTGATAATTGATTGATGAATGGGGAGTTGGCAATCAACTCCCCTTATATGAACATCTTATGAAACGTATATTATTTGCGCTAATCAGCCTTTTCTTTTGCACTTTATCCGGTGCCGTCTCCATTGAGAGAATGGACCCTCCGTTCTGGTACACTGGAATGAAGAATCGTGAACTGCAAATTATGTTCTATGGCGAAGCCATTTCCACATCCCAGTTTTCCATGAAAGACTATGACGGAGTGCGTATCAAGGAAGTTTGTACACTTGAAAATCCGAACTATCTGATTGTATATCTTGATATTGCTCCTGATGCCAATCCTGGAAAACTCAATTTTGAATTTCGCAATGGAAGGAAATCAATAAGCAAAGATTTTGAATTGAAAGAGCGCAATTCAAAAGAAGGCGCAATGGGATTCTCTTCAAAGGATGTTCTATACCTTATTATGCCGGACCGTTTCGCCAACGGCAATCCGGACAATGATGTTCTTGACGGATATCAGGTGAACAGGCAGGGTGGAGGAAGACATGGCGGTGACATCCAGGGAATCGTTGACCATCTTGATTATATCAATGAACTTGGAGTTACCGCAATATGGCTCAATCCTGTACAATTCAACAAGGGAGGCCAATCTCATGGATATGCGATTTCTGACTATTATTTGGTGGACCCAAGGTTGGGATCCAATGAAGAATATTGTCAGATGATTGAAACTGCCCATGATAAAGGGATAAAAGTGGTCATGGACATGATATTCAATCATTCAGGTGTCAATCACTGGTGGATTGATGACATCCCGTCATCGGACTGGTTCAATCAGAACTGGTATGCAGAAAAGATAGCAGAGTTGAGGAATAATCCTCAACAGATGATGAATCAATTCCGTGGAAGGCGCGAAAAAATCCAGTTCCCTGCCACTGTTGAAGAATATCAGGCCCTATCCCAGGAAGAGAAGGACAAATTGATATCAATCAGTGTCAAATCACCATCATCATTGCAGAATACAACCCATTACAAATGGGTGCTCATGGACCCTCATGCTCCTCAGTCAGAAAAGGACATACTTGTTAACGGATGGTTCTCAGCAGGTATGCCTGACTTGAACCAGAAGAATAGGCATTTAGCTAATTATTTAATACAGAATAGTATATGGTGGATTGAGTATTCCCGTATTGATGGAATCAGGATGGATACATACCCATATGCCGACTATGATTTCATGACACGTTGGTGTGAAGAAATAGAAGCTGAATATCCTGATTTCAATATTGTAGGTGAAGGTTGGTATCCTCGCAATTCTGCCGCAGGATGGTGGCAGAGAAAGTCAAATGTCAATGAAAAGGACTCCAAACTCAAGACCGTGATGGATTTTGACATTACGTTTACTGCAAAGAAAGAAATCCTTAAAGAAAGCAATACCAAGGAGGGACTTGAATCCGGACTATTTAAAAT
>JALFNZ010000093.1 GCA_022774085.1 Bacteroidales bacterium | reverse complement strand
AAGGGATGTCAAGGCCGTTTGTTGGCTCGTCCATGAAAATGTAGCGGGTATTGCACGCGAGTGCAAAGCTGATCCATGTCTTCTTGAGCTGGCCACAAGACATCTTGTTCATTTTCTGCTCCGGGTCATTCTCGAATACTTTCATGATTTCGAGGAATTTACTCATGTCGAATTTCTCCCAGAATTTTCCATAATTCCTTGCATAGTCGATTGCCTTCATGTTGACGGCTGCCACTTCGTCGCTGAGGTAATACTGGTCGGCAAGAAAAGACGGTTTCCGATCATAAGGGTTGTATCCGTCAATGTCAATGCTGCCTTTCTGGGGTTTCTTCAAGCCGCAAAGAAGAGTGAGAAGAGTCGTTTTTACTACTCCGTTTTCTCCGAGCAGACCGTAAATCTTACCTTCTTCCAGCTTCATGCTGATGTTCTTCAGTACGGGAACTTGTCCGTAGCTGAATTCTAAGTTACTGATTACTATCATATTATTAAAATTTTAAGTTATTCTTAAGTGTATTAGTTAAATAGTACACTGCAAATGTAGAAACTTTTTTTCAATGAGCAAATTTTTTTTTGTGATTTTTTGTGGAGAAGGGGACGATAAAATTTGGGCCGGCTGGAGCAATGCCAGCCGGCCCGATGAAAGAACTTATATAAATGTGTGCAAGTAAGTAATTCCAAAAGACTATTCAAGCCAGTAGTTGGCTTTTTTTCTTACTGCCACGGAGTCCCTCAGGAGCTTTATGAACTCTTCGGTGGCTCGTTTGCGATATGATTTGCGTAAAGTATGCACGCAGCCTTCCATGATATTGTCAGGCACCTCTATAGGGATTGCTTTCAATTCAGTGGACTGGAGGACGGCAGAGGACAGAAGGGTTATCATATTGCATCCTCTCACCAGGTCGAGCATTACGTTGGCATCGTTCAGTTCCACTCTGATTCTCAATTGTTCAGAGGCTCCCGGGAACATTTTGTCGAAAGCATTTCTGGCCTGCAGCCCCTTTGACGGCATGGCGACGTTGTATGGCATGATGTCATTGAGAGTTACAGATTCATACTCGGCAAGGGGATGGTCACCTCTTGCGATGATGGACAGGCAATTGTCGAAAAGTACGTGTGATTCGATATCCGGATATAGTCTGGAAGGCTTGAAGGCAAGGACGAAGTCCAATTCCCTTTTCTGGAGCATATCCATCAGTTCTTCCATCGTTTTGTAGAAAATGTTCAGTTTGACTCCCGGATAAATCTTCAAAAATTCCATCACGGTCTCGGTGAGCAGCGGCGCAAAACTGTAAGTGATGCCGATGTTCAGAGAGCCTGACAGGATTTGCTGAAGGTCCTTGATGCGGTCCTGACATGCAGCCGCATCCTGAAGCGTGCGCTGGGCCAGTGGCAGAAGCTGTTCTCCGCTTTCTGTAAGCTGAACCGAATGGCTGTCTCGTATGAAGAGGTCGCTTCCCAACTCCTGTTCAAGCTGTCTGATTTGTTGTGACAGTGTACTTTGAGTCACGAAGAGAAGTCTTGCAGCCTCGGAGAAATTTAAAGTCTGGGCTGTCTTGACAAAATATTTCAATTGTCTCAGTTCCATACCAATAGCCATTGCTGGCTCCATTGTTTTTTTCTAGAATTTATCCATCACAGCGAAGATACTTTCTTTCACCTGGTCTATATTGCCAGTGCCGTCAACTTCGTGATATTTGTCCGAATCCTTGTAGTAGTTGATAAGCGGCTCAGTCTGCTGATGATATGTGCTGATGCGGTTGTTGATGATTTCTTCGCTTGCATCATCAGCGCGGCCCTCCTTGAGAGCCCTGCCCTTGATGCGTTCCATTATCATTGCATCAGGAATCATAATCGATACTGTGGCCGTTACCTGTTCGCCGGTTTTGGAAAGCAGGGCGTCGAGTGCCTCAGCCTGGGCAATCGTTCTTGGAAATCCGTCCAGAAGGAATCCGTCTACGCCTTTTATCGTGCGGAATTCAGATTCAATCATAGCTTCCACCACTTCGTCAGGAACGAGGCAACCGTTTTCAATAAGTTCCTTTGCCTTCAGTCCGAGTTCTGTTCCTGCAGCGATTTCTTTGCGGAGGAGTGCTCCGGTGGAGATGTGGTGGAGATTGTATCTCTCCACCATTGCAGTGGCCTGGGTGCCTTTACCGGCTCCCGGAGGCCCGAAAAGAATGTAATACTTTGTCATGTCCGATTATATAATTCAAGTTTAGTCTAGCTAAATTGACTATTTAGCATCATCAAGCACATATATGTCTTTGAGATTTCTTCCGAGTTCATTATAGTCAAGACCAAATCCTACAATGAATTTGTTCGGAATAGGGATGGCTACATATTCGAGTGCAAGGTCTTTCAGGCATGCTTCCGGCTTGTGAAGAAGGGTGCAGACTATGCTTTCTCTTGCTCCCTTTTCCTTGAGGATTTCCTTGAGTTCGACAATGGTATTTCCGGTGTCCACGATATCCTCGACGATTATCACCCTCCTTCCTGTGATATCAGCCGTCAGTCCCATGGCCTGTTTTACCCTGCCGGTGCTACTGACCCCTTCATATGAAGTCAGTTTGATTGATACCAGCTGGCAGGCGAAATTCAGCCTTTGCATCAGTTCGCTTGTGAACATTATCGAGCCGTTGAGCACGCAAAGCAGAACGGGAACATCCTCGCAGTCCTTGAAATCTTCATTCATCTTGTCAGCCACTTTGTCAATGGCAGCCATGATTTCGTCATAAGGAATAAATGTCCTGAAAGTCTTGTCAAAAATAGTTATACGTTCCATAAATATTAACGCTTCGCTCAAAGCCATATTTGAGAAAGGTGCGCAAAATTAATTAAAACTTATAAAAAAAGAAAAATCTTGAGTTGTTTTTTGAAAAACAACAAATAATAGGCTTGTATCGGGTATTTTTGTCTCATCCGGTCAAAACCGGTGATGAATTATGAAAGGGATGTGCAGAAAGATTTTTATGGCGGTGATGCTGATTTCAGTTGTGCTGACGGCTTCTGGTCAGGAATATGACCCGATGGAAGCTATCGCTTATTTCTATGGAGCTGTGTCCGCCGAGCAGCTGGATGAAGATGATGTGGACAGAATGGAGGCCTTGGTCCGTAATCCTATGGATATCAATGCGGCTTCCATTTCCAAGATGGTCGAATCCGGACTGTTCACGCAATATCAGGCAGCCTCGATTGCTGCATATAGACAGAATCATGGGCATGTGATGTCCATGACGGAGCTGGCAGCTATAGACGGAATTGGAAAGGACTTTGCAGAACGCCTGTCCCCTTTCATTTGCATCCGCACAGGAACGGTTGAACCTAATAGGGCAGGATTCGGTGGGGAAGTTTGTGCAAGAGGTGGATGGAAGGTGTCTTTCGATGGCTCAAGCAGGTGGAGCGCTGGTGTTAAACTGAAAGCTGAAACTGCCGCGGGATGGTCGGCAGGCATGGCCATGCCGAAAACATATTCGGAAAAAATCGACCCCAAAGCCGTGGCCGCATATCTGGCATGGGAAGGACGGAGGTCAGGACTGAAAATCATTGCAGGTGAGTTCGGCCTTAGATTCGGACAGGGACTTGCACTGTGGACCGGGATGGGGATGAGCGGCATTTCTACTGTCTGCTCATTGGAGCGCAGACCTTCCGGGCTTGTCACATCTTCTTCTTTTTCGGCAAATTATACCTTGACCGGGCTCGCTGCAAGATATTCACCCGGTAAATTCGTCATAAGTTGCGGACTTGCCCTTCCAGGTATCAGGAACATTACTGAATTTCCGAATGACATTCACCTGATGCCTTTTGCTGATTGCACATATCTTTTGGACAATGGCCAGATAGCCCTTTCCGCATATCTTGATGCCTTGCCCTTTGGGGGATTGGGAAATGTACAAAGATGTACAGAAGCAAAGGTTTCATTGTCAGAGAGATGGTGTATCGACGGACACAATATTTTCTCAGAATTGGCTTTCGATTTTCTCCCGAGGGCTCCGGCCGGCCTGATAGGATATACGGGCAGAGTATGTGAATACTTGAGGCTTGGAGCTGTAGTCCGGTATTATCCTGCTGAATATCAGGCTTCAAGGAGCAATGCTCCCCGTTCTTTGACCAAGTGTTCCAATGAGCATGGAGCGACTTTGTCCGGAGATTTCTCCTTTGGGAAGAGCGTGGAACTGGATCGAGACGATGAGTATCTGTCATCTGTGAGCCGGCATACGGGTTCTTTTTCTTTGGACTGTGCATATTTCCCTCAACCCAAATCAAAAGATGATGTGATGAGTCGCCAGCTTAAACTGTCCTTGGTTTGGAATTTCCAGATAGACAGGATGTTTGCCATGAAATTCACTTCTTCATGTCGGGTGCGCACTTGGGGAAAGCCCCTTCGAGGTGAAATTCGTGCTGATCTCCTCTGGAGGCTTTTGAATTATTACGCCTCATTCAGAGCTGATGTGGTGAAATGTAACGGAGTCGGACTTCTGGGCTATGCGGATATAGGTTGGAAGGGAAGCACGCTTGCTGTCTGGCTTCGGTTCGGGATGTTTTGCATAGACAGCTGGGATGACAGGATATATGTATATGAAAGGGATGCTCCCGGTTCATTCAATGTACCAGCTTTCAGCGGAAGGGGATTGTGGACATCTCTTGCCGGCAGGTGGCGGTTCTCCAGGAAGGGAAGCCTGAACTTGAGGCTTGCACTGACGGATTATCCTTTCATGAAAAACAAAAAGCCCGGCAATGCCGAGCTCAAGTTTCAGTTGAATTGGCGGTTCTGATCAGAGTTTCGGAATCCGGATCACCATGCCTGGCTTGATATTGGATCCTATCTTGTTGAAATCCATGATGTTCTGCGCACTCACTCCCGGGAATTTCCTGGCAATCAAGTAGAGTGATTCACCATCCTTGACGGTATAGTTGATATATGAACCGTTTGCCGGAATGGCTGTCTGGCCTGACTTGGCTGTGGCCTGGCTGGCCGATGGCTGACTTGACTTGGCTGAGGTTTGGCTGGCGGCAGTCTGACTTGAAGCAGTTTTGGCAGAAGCTTCGCCTGAAGATGTGGATGAGGTCTTGGATGCAGTTGATGCAGGCGCCTTGCCGCCACGGTAGATAGTTAACCTCTGTCCTACTCGTATATTGTTGCTGCTCAGATCGTTCCATCTCTTGATCTGGGCAACGCTCACTCCATATCTGGCTGCAATCTTTCCAAGATAGTCTCCACTTTTAACCTTGTAAGTGATGCGCTCTCCGTCGCCTCCGTCCTTAATCTTCTTTATGTTGACAGGATTGAAGAATACATCAGCTTTGTATATGTGCAGGCTGTCTTCGTGCTCGATGTATGAACTTGTGTAAGTGTAGGGAAGTCTAAGTACATATTCCCGTTCATTGCCCGGGATGATGTCGTGCCTGTATTGCGGGTTGAGGTTCCTGACAATGTCCATCGGGGCACCGGTCAATTCACTGATCTGTCCGAAATGCAGCATTTTGTTAACCTTGAATGTGTCCACGTGGGCAGGCATCTGGATGGAGTTGGGACGTATTCCATGTTCCTTATAATATGACATTGTATAAAGGGCTCCTACGAAGGCAGGAACATATCCTCTGGTCTCTCTCGGAAGGTAGGGCCAGATATCCCAGAATGCTCTTTTGCCTCCGCTTCTGCGGATTGCCTTGTTCACATTGCCGGCTCCGCAGTTGTAAGATGCAATGGCCAGGTTCCAGTCTCCGAAGATTGCGTAAGAATCCTTGAGATATCTTGCTGCAGCATCAGCCGACTTTACAGGGTCCATCCTTTCATCAACGAAAGAGTTGATGTTCAGACCATAAAGCTTGGCTGTGGAGTACATGAACTGCCACATTCCTTTGGCTCCGGCTCTGGAAACTGCAAGGGGATTCATTGCTGATTCTATCACTGCCATTGCCTTCAGCTCCTCCGGAATCTCATATTTGTTGAAAATCTCATCGAAGATGGGCATGTAATATTCGCATAGACCAAGAACATCAGACATCTTTTCAGAAAGTTTTTCCGAGTAAAGGATGATGTAATTCCGTACTATGTCGTTGTAGGGTAGGGTGATGAACGAATTCATTGCCTTGATCCTGTCAATATAGACCTGGTCGGATACGTTGGAACTGAACTTTACCGAGTCCATGTCATATCCTTCGATTTCTTCGGTATTGGTCATTTTGTGCAGATACCACAGATTGAGAAGACTGTCTGAAATTTCCGGAGTATAGTCTTCCGGGTTCAGCCCGGCTGCACTCTTGCCTTCGTTGTCATTGTATAAATCCCTGACTTGCTCAGCTATGCTGTCATCAAGGCTCATGCGCTCCTTATATGTTTCTATTTCCTGCCTGAGCGAATCTATCTGCTTCCTGAGCATTATGTTTTCCTTGAGCAGTTTCTTTTTCGGCAGCATTTTCTCCACGGGTGCGGCAGTGCTATCCACAACAAAAATTATAGCGGCAAATATTGCCGCGAGATATCTCAGTTTCATGTAATTAATTATTTATCAATATTATCGCTCCAGTATCAGAAGCTGATACCGATTCTGACTCCGAAGGCATTCTGTCCGTAGGCCGGACCTGTGGACCTCAAGGCATAAGCATTGTCCGGTGCCAAGACAGCAGGTTCAATGCTCATGGTGAGGTCTTCGCTCACTTCAAAATCATGCATGTATGAGAATACGTTGGCATCAATCACTTGCAGAAGATATACGAGTGCAGTGGCTACAATCGAGTAATCCCTGTACCGACGATATACATCCCTGTACCATTTGGCTGTTTCAGCGGTGACATTGCCGGTATAGCCCGGTGAAGATGCTTCATTATGTATCCTCTTGAATCTCTTGTAATTACGGTCGTTGTTGGCCAGAAGGTGAACGGAAACGAGAAGACCTCCCCAATAAATCGGTACCTTGAAAAGTTCACCGTTATATATCTGTCCCATGCCAGGAAGAAGGGCTGAATAAAGGGTTGCCCTACCCGGAAGCGGATCCTTATCACTCTTGAAACTTACTACTCCGTCCATAAGGGAGCCCCAATACATCAGGCCGGCACCGACCATGAGCCATGTACCTGTAGTTTTCGCCTTGTAATCGACAAATGGAGCTTCATAAGGATATTCAACGCCATAGGTGTTTTCATATTCGAGCTTTGAAGCACTATAGGCATCATAGGACTTCTTCGTCTTGTTGTATCGGTGGAGGTAATAACCTCCGGTACCTGCCAGAGCGCCTATTCCTCCATAGACTATGGGAAGTTTCCAGTAGTCCTTGTTGTAAATCTGTGCAGTGCCCGGCAGAACCAGAGATCCGGCAAACATGACTCCAATCTTTACTTCGTTCTTGTGTGCGAGTCCGCCGAAATACTCTTTGAAGGAAAACAATTTCTCCGTGGTGTCACTTGCTGAAAGTGTGTCTCCCGGCTCATTGTATGTCTGCTTAAAGGCTTCGGACTTGAATTGAGCCCGTGCCTGATGGGAGAATGCCACAAGGCACACTATCAGTGAAACTATATATATTATTATCCTTTTATGCATTTATATCAGAACTTGGAGTCCTCAAGTGCCTTGAGGAAGCGAGTCACTTCTTCGTCATTGTTGAAATGGATGGTCATGGAACCTTTTCCATTGTTGTTTCTTTTCAGGCTGATGTCATTTTCAAAATACTTGCCGACAATCTCAAGTACCTTTACATAATTCTCAGGAAGTTCCTGTGAATGTGACGGAGTTTGTTCCGGCTTTTTCTCCTGTGTCAGTCTTTTTATCTTATCTTCGAGTTGTCTTACAGACATGCCTTCCTTTATGACCATGTCGCAGAGGCTTTCCTGAAGGTTCGTGTCGTCGATTCCGAGCAGTACTTTCGCATGTCCTACACTGAGGAGCCCCACTTTCAGGTCGTGCTGAATCTTTGCCGGGAGTTTGAGCAGCCTCAGGAAGTTTGTGACAGAGGCCCTTTTCTTCCCGACCCGTATTGCCATCTGCTCCTGAGTCAGGTCGCATTCCTCGATAAGCCTCTGGTAACTCATTGCCACTTCTATCGGGTCGAGGTTCTCTCTCTGGATATTCTCAACGATGGCCATTTCAAGCATGCCCTGGTCGTTGGTATCCCTGATATAGGCAGGAATCATGTCCATGCCGCACATCTGGCATGCACGGAACCTGCGTTCGCCGCTGATAATCTGGTATCTGTCAGCTGATTTCCTTCTTACTGTGATGGGCTGGATAAGACCGAGAGTCCTCACCGAATCGGCCAGTTCTTCCAGACTTTCCTGGTCGAAGGACATTCTCGGCTGGAATGGATTGGGCTCAATCATATCCGTCGGAATCCGGAGGATATCCGACGTGTCTTGTTTCTGCATTGTCGATGTCACTATATTCTTATTGACATATCCGACCGGTTGCCTGATGCTGCTCAGGTCTGCCTCCTGTCCGAGGAGTGCACCGAGTCCTTTACCCAGTCCTCTTTGCTGTTTGCTCATCTTTTTTCTGATTAGTTAACAAAATACCGTCTTGTCAGGAGTTCTTCTCAAGCAGTTCCTTTGCAAGGTTGAGATAGTTGGTCGTGCCGGTGCAGATTACGTCATATAAGATGATCGGCTTACCATGAGAAGGGGCTTCGCTCAATCGTATGTTCCTCTGTATGATGGTTTTGAATACCATTTCTCCAAAATGCTCCTTAAGCTCTTCGAGGACCTGGTTGTGGACTTTTGTCCTTCCGTCGAACATGGTTACCACAAAGCCTTCGATGGTCAGGTTCGGATTGACTCCTTTCTCGACCAGCCTTATGGTCTGAAGAAGTTTGCCGAGACCTTCGAGCGCGAAAAACTCCGGCTGGACAGGGATGATGATTGAATCGGCGGCTGCGAGTGAGTTCACTGTTATGATGCCCAGTGAAGGGGAGCAGTCAATAAGGATGAAATCGTAGTCATCTCTGATTGGAGCAAGGGCGTTCTTCAAAACCGATTCCTTGTTGTTTTCTTCAATCATCTCTATTTCAGCTCCGACAAGGTTGATGTGTGACGGAATCATATGCAGGTTTGCAATTTCCGTCTGGATGAGGGCATCGCGTATGTCGAGCTTGCCTATCATCACTTCGTACAATGTTCTCTTCTGGTCATCTTCCGGGGAAAAGTTCAGTCCGGAGGTTGTATTTGCTTGTGGATCAGCATCAATAATGAGCACTTTTTTCTCAAGTACGGCCAGCGAAGCTGCAAGATTTATTGCAGTGGTGGTCTTTCCAACCCCGCCTTTCTGATTTGCTATTGCTATGACTTTTCCCATGTTTTTTCCAAATTACAAACATGCAAATTTACAATTATTTCCCGTATTCGCTATACCGTTCGGGGAAAAGTTATCAACCGTCCGTATTGCAGGCAGTTGTTTAAGTTGGTGTAATTTATTACTTTTGCTCGCGTTTAGCTCTACAAGTGCCGGAGCTGGTGGTTTAATTTGTTTTTATTTTATGCCGAAGACAAGACAGAGCGGCAAATGGTTTGTCGTTGTAAATATATATGCGGCTTCAAAAAAAGCTGGGAAGAAATGGCGTCGGGCTAAGGAAATGCTTGAAAATCATGGTGTTGAATGTGAATATGCATTGACGGGAAAGACAGGCACTGCAGAGTCTCTGACAAGGCAGGCCTGTGCGCAGGGCTATCGCCGTTTCATAGCAGTCGGGGGAGATGGGACTGTCCATGATGTCCTGAATGGAATCATGAGATTCGTTGAGGCTCCCGATCCGGTTGCCGGTGCCGGTGATTTCACTCTCGGCGTCATCCCGATGGGCTCCGGCAATGATTGGATAAAGTCTCTTGGAATAAAAAAGAAAATCAAATCAGCCGTTTCTGTGATTGTCGCCGGCAAAACAGGAAGACAGGATGTCGTGCGGGTTAGATGCTCTGCTGCTGCTTCCGACAGTGCAGCCGAATCTGTTTCATATATGGTGAATGTTGGCGGAATCGGCATCGATGCGAAGGTGTGCAGTATCGTGAACCATGATAAAAAACAGGGCAAAAGAGGCAAGTTGCTGTATGTCATGGCTTTGCTCCAATCTATCAGGGAGAGGGTCCCATCACGCATCAAGGTTGTCTGTGACGGAGAAATAGTTTATGAAGGGAACTACCTGTCAATCGCTTTTGGTGTCGGACGTTATTCCGGTGGAGGAATGAGGCAGACTCCGGCAGCGGTACTGGATGATGCTTTGGTGGACATGACATTGATACCTGATATCCCATTGATGAGGATTGCACGTGAACTGCCCCGCTTGTTCACAGGTACCTTCTTGAAAGTCAAGGAATTGGTCGTGTCAAAGAGCAGCCATGTCGAAGTGGTGCCGCTCGAATCTTCCGATTTGGTTGAAGTTGACGGTGAAGTTGTCGGCCACAGTCCAGCAGTTGTGGAGGTGGTGGAGGGCCAAATCAATGTTCTGGTTCCTTGATTCAGGACATGCCGGATACGAGTGGCAGGATTCCTTTTTGGCTCTATGGCTGATGTCATGAGGGATCGACATTGACTGTGACATGTCCGGAATATTTCTCTCCCTTTTCAAATTTGATAATCTCTGCCCATATGATATCCTTGCCTTTTTTCAGATTCCGGTCCTTGGGCAGGCTTATTCGTATCATCCGCAAGTAATTGTCAGCCAGTTTGTCAGGAATCGGAGTATAAGGCCCTGCTATCAGTGAAGGGCTGCAGCCATATACTTTGTACAGTGATGCGGACAGTGCATTGGAAAGTTTACCGGCCATTCTTTCTGCTCTGTCTTCATAATTGTCTTTTAACTGAATTTCCACAATTCTTGTGTATGGCGGGAATGAGAATTCTTTTCTTTCAGCAAGCAGGTTTAGGCAGAAATCACCAGACTCATTGTTGATAATTTTTTGATATACAGGATGTTCCGGTTGTGATGTCTGGATGACGAATCTTCCTTTTTCTTCTCTTCTTCCGCATCTACCACGGAATTGTTCCAATAGTTGCATGGCTTTCTCGTCCGCCCGGAAGTCCTGCATTCCAAGCAATGAATCGGCTGCAATCACAGCAACGAGCCTTAGTTTGCTGAAGTCAAAACCTTTGGTTATCATTTGGGTGCCGACAAGTATGTCTGTCTTTCCTTCGCTGAAGTCCTGTATTATGTTGATTTCCTGTTTGTTGCCGCTTCTTACAGTGTCACTGTCAATCCTTGCGATTCTTGCTTGCGGAAACAGGGCGGCAGCTTCTTCTTCAATCTTCTGCGTGCCTGAACCCAGGGTGGTGAGTTCTCCTGAGCATTTCCCGCATCTTCCGGTATATGGGGCAGACCATCCGCAATAATGGCATAACAGTGTACTGTTTCCTGTTGCCTGGTTTACATGCAGGCTTAGGCTGACATTGCAGTGCGGGCATTTCTGGATTTCCCCACATCGGGTACATTGGACTGCACTTGCCCATGCTCTTCTTGCACGGAGGATAAGTACTTGTCCTCCGGTTTGCAGCACTTCCTGTATCCTGCCAATGAGTTTCAGTGAGAAATTTCCTCTCATACCGTTGCGCCGCCTCTCAAGACGGGTGTCAATCAGCTCTATTTCAGTGTTTTCCGCCTTATGAAATCTTTCACTCAACCTCACCAATTTGTGTCTTCCTACGCTGCAGTTGTACAATTCTTCAAGTGATGGTGTAGCCGATCCCATCAAAACGTTGCATCTACAGGCAGTCACCAGCTCACGCCCGGTCGTGGCTTCCGTTTGTTGGATACGAGCCAGCATCAGGGCGGTATCTCTTCCGTTATAGCGTGGGGCAGGGGAGTCTTGCTTGTAGGAACTGTCGTGCTCTTCGTCAATTACGATAAGTCCCAAGTTGTTGTGGGGCAAGAATATAGCCGACCTTGTCCCAAGGACGACATAAGTTTTCCTGCTTCCTATTTCAAATGCCACATAGCGTTTCCTGGCAGCAGTCTGCCCTGAATGATAGATGAGCATGTTCCCGCCGAAATGCTTCTGGAGCCTCATCTCCAATTGCCTGCTCAGGGCAATTTCCGGAACCAGATATAGTACACTGTGGCCTTTTGCCAGGGTTTCCTGAGCGAGTCGGATATATATTTCAGTCTTTCCGGATCCTGTCACGCCGTTGAGCAGCACAGGCTTACCCATTGAGAATGCTTCTTTGATAGCTTCGTAAGCCGTATTCTGGGCAGGAGTCAGAATCACAGTGCCCGTCAACCTTTGCGGCTCCGTTGAGGCTGCTTCTGAATCCGCACAATGTGTCAATTCGTAATTGCCGGTCTTATGTTCCAAATCCAGCGGCAGATGGCCTGAATCAGATTCAATAAACAGCGCCAATTGTTTCTGTACGTCTGAAATACTTGATATAATGGAACTTAATTCAAGCTCAGCCTTTTTTCTGCTATCTTCAAATTTCACTGCAGTTGCCTCCGTCCGCGCTTTGCCAAGCATTTCTTCCCTTTTTCGCAGAACCTCTTCCGCCTTCTCCCGGCGGGCACGTAATTGCTCGATTTTGCGTTCCAACTTCTGAATCCTGGAGTTTTTTCTCTCCTGCTGCCTGTCCGCCTCCCGTTTGAGAGCATTTGCAAATGCCTGTTCCAAGTGTACCTTCTGACTCGGATATGCAGCCTTGTAAACCTCACCGACAGAGCACATATAATATTCAGCCATCTGCCTCCAAAGTTCAATCTCCTGCCTGCTCACCCTCCTCATCCCGGCAACAACCTCCCCAGCCTCCATCACTCTCTCAGGGTCAACCGACGGCTCCACGCCCACCCCGCTGACAATCCCGACATAATCCTTCCCGGCAAACCTAACCATGATACGGTCTCCAACAACCACTCCCTCATTTATCTCAGCCACCCAATAACAAGGCTCCCACTCCAACTTGAGCGGCACAATCACCGATATGAACATTTTTCCATCCATCATACCGCGAAGATACCCATAAAAACAGATGAAAACGACAAAAAATCAAAAAAATGCAAGAAAAATTTGCAAGTAAAGAAAAAATGCCTACCTTTGCAATCCCAAACAAAAATAAAGGGAAGTTCTTAAACAAAATGGTGTCATAGCTCAGTTGGTAGAGCAAAGGACTGAAAATCCTTGTGTCCCTGGTTCGATTCCCGGTGACACCACCAAAAACCCCCGTAGAAGTGC
>JALFNZ010000189.1 GCA_022774085.1 Bacteroidales bacterium | reverse complement strand
TTTTCGGAGATGATAAGGGTGCTTCCGGCCTCGGTCCCGAGTATGCGGAAACCTTTTGCATGGACAGGTTCGTAAACGACCTTGTCAAAGGACGAAAGGTCGCAAGGTGTGCCTGAACACGCGGCTAGAAGCAGGGAAATGACAATGGCGATATATGTTTTCGGTACAATTTCCATAAGCGGGGACAAATTTACTAAATACCGGTTATTTTTGGGCATATTTGCATAGTAAGATTTATTTATAAATGCAAATCATTGATATAAACATATTAAAACAAATTAGTTATCAATAATAACAAAAAAGTTATGACTGTAATCCTTATATCAGGATGGTCAAAGATATTATTTAATCCGGTAATATTTTCTGTCAAGCTTTCCGTTGTATGTACGTTGAATCTTGTCCACAGCCTCATAATATGTAGGAATCTTGTGTGGTTCAAGCTTGGATTTGAGGTACATGGCAACGGAATGCTTGTCAAGCACAAATCCATCCTCAAGCACGATAAGAAGTTTCAGCACCGGGCCAATTACGGGATGTTCGGCAACAATGCAGATACATTCTTTCACTGATTCATGTCCCGTAGCAGCATTCTCCACCTCAAGCGGATCTACCTTGAAGCCACCGACATTGATGACGTCGCCTCTGCGTCCTTTGAGATGAATCAGACCGTTTTCATCTACAAATCCGAGGTCTGATGTAGTTATTCTGCCATTCTGCAGCACCTGTGCCGTGCTTTCAGGATCGTTCACATATCCGCTCATGACTGTAGGACCTGAGACGATTATGCTTCCGTCAGGAGTTACTTCAACCATGGAGTTCTTCATTGGTCTTCCGATGCAGCCTTCCATATATTTGCCATCATTGAAGTCATAAGTGCAGACTGCGCCAATTTCTGTTCCTCCGAGTGTATTGTACAGGCGCGAATGAGGAAGAGCCTTGGCGAGCCTTTCCATATCCTTGCCGGTTATAGGTGCGGCACCGGTTTCGATGAAATCTATCCTGTCAGCAACTGCACACAGTTTCTCATAAGAGAATTCCATTATCAGACGAAGGCTTGCAGGTACCATGAAGGTTGCAACCTTGTTGTATGGCAGCTTGAAAACATCAAAGAACGCATTGATATCCTTCAAGCCGTCCAGAATGCACACTGTGCCCCCAGCAATCAGCACAGGATGAATTTTGAATAGTGAAGCGATGTGGTTGAGCGGACCGCTGATAATGTAGAGCAGTTCGTCGGTATAATGCATATCGCTGATGAAATTGTCCGCACATGATTCAAGAGCAGTCCTGGATAGCATGACTCCTTTGGATTTTCCAGTCGTTCCGGTAGTATAGAGAATGTCCTGAATATCGGCGGGGATATCGCATCTGCCCACTTCTTTCTGTATCGAGATGAAATTTTCCTGAAGCGCCTGATGCTCAAGCGGCACTGCAATTGCACCAAGATAATGAATTGCACAATAATTGATTATAAAATCAATATCTTGTGATGCCCGAAACACGTAAGGCAT
>JALFNZ010000071.1 GCA_022774085.1 Bacteroidales bacterium | reverse complement strand
CCTCTTCAGGAGAACATGTGCAAGGACGAGGACCTTTCGCTTGTCTGCCGTATGTGTGCAATGTACCTTCTGGTATTCCCAAATGATACTGAACTCAAGAGAAATGCCTATTCATTGATGGTTCAGAGTCTTCTGCTTTTGTGTCATCAGTATGAGCATGAGCTGGCAGAACTCTCCATCGCTAATCTGCTTGGAAGGGTAAGCGGCAAGCTGGCCTTCTCATGGGATGATATAATAGAATTTAAGCCAAATATTCTCGCGTATAAGGTAGCAAACTCCACAACTCAGAATGCTGGCATGCAGGAAGAATACTGCTATGCAGACAAGGGCTCAGTTCTACTCAAGAAAGGAGTACTGGCACTGTCTTCTCTTCCGGCAGATTCACCGACCCGTTCGCTTCTTGTTCCGGCGGTAGAACTCCTGGATGGTCAGATCCAGATTCTGTCGATGAAGAACACCAAGATGAAGAAGTCGGATCTTGATAATCTCCAGGCAATGGCAGACTTCACCAGGGACTTCATCAGAGACCTAAAGGAGCCTGCTGCTAAGTCGGCCAGATACTCAAAGCGCTACGATAACGGTCAGAAGGTAGATGTGAAGATTATCAGAAAGGATGAAGAGGGTCGTCTATGGGTAAGAACCATCGACAAGGATTATGAGACCGTCCATGGATACATCAAGACCCCGAATCTGTCAAACATCAACTTCTACAGCGAGGATTTCTACGCATACCTCAAGGAGGGAGAAGCAATCACTCTGAACGTAAGCGATGTAGACAAGGGTATCTTCGATTTAACTGAGGAGTTCAAGGATTATATCATCAACGAAAGAGCTGATGACAGCAAGTCAATATGTGCATATATCAATAAGATTGCACCTGATAAGAGTGGTAGGCCTAAGGCATATATGTGGACTGAAGACGGCTATGCCGCTCAGGCTTATGCAGGAAATGATTATAAGGTGGGCGACTACGTTCAGATAAAGATTCTGAGCTATGGAGAAGGCTCATACTATGGTGTCGTGATGACTCAAATTCTCTGCAGCTCCGACAATGAATTCAATGTGGTTGACGCCAAGAAGGATTGCATTACAAGCTTCTGTCTTATGAATGAGCAGGAAGAAGAGCAAAAGACACTCTCGATTGAGACATTGAAGCTCCTGTGCAGAATCCTTATCGGCTATCAGAAGAACCTGCCTAGACCATCAGACAGGTATAGGATACTCTGCGTAATGAGAATACTCGCAGAGATGACTAGAAATCAGGTTGACGCGAAGTATATCAACTTCCTTTCTGAGTATATGGAAGCACTGGTACTCTTTGCCAAGGGTGAATACAAAAAGCTTCGTCCGCTGGAGTTCTGCGCTGAGTGCGAGCCTGAGACAGTAAGCAGACGTCGCCGCGTCGTAGAAGTGCTCTGCGCTTACGGAGATGACACCAAGAACGACGAGCTCTCAGAGATTATCCACTCTGACTCGGATGAGCTCATCAAGAAGATAGCCATTCTCGTGCAGTCATGTAACCGCATTGACCACGTGATCAGCAAGTCAATGCAGAACGTGATCAAGAGAGAGATTATCAAGTGTCTTGCGATCGAGACAGAGGGCGACACTGACCTTGAGGAGGAGAACGGTGTATACCTCGGAATCGAGAACGACCGTCAGGAGTTCAAGACATCCTTCTTCCATGCACCGGCCAACGCAAAGGAGCAGAACCAGAGCCTGACCATCCTTCGCGGCGTGTGTGCATTCCTCAATACTAGAGTCGGCGGTACCCTGTACCTCGGAGTAGATGACCTTGGTTATATCAAGGGTATCCAGGATGACATCAAGACCATGGAGAAGAAAGTTTCCGGCAGCTATAGAGGTATCGATGGATATATCCGTTATATCACTGATGAGGCTAAGAAGTATTTCGATATCAGTGTCATGACAAACATCAGAATCCATCCGCTCTATGACGGCCAGGTGATAGCGATTACAGTTTCACCATTCGAATATGACATCGTCAAGGTAAACGGAGAAGCTTTCATCAGAATCAACAGCGAGACAATCCGCATGTCGGAGTCGATTAGACGTCAGCTCATGGCTCATAGGATTCTTTCCAAGAAGGAAGACGCAGCTAACGTAGCAGCACTGATGGATGCGATCGAGAGCAAGCGCCAGGTTGTTCTCCACGGATACAGCTCATCTAGCAGCGGAGAAATCAAGGACAGGGTTGTAGAGCCGTTTGCTTTTGCTGCTGGTCAGAAGACCGTATGGTGCTATGAACTGGCTACAAGAACCAACAAGGTGTTCAAGGTAAAGAGAATCAGCAACGTGGAGATAAAGGCCGACAGATGGGAGAATGAGACCCACCACAGACAAGGAAAGATGGACATCTTCAGGATGACTGGCGACACGGCGATTGATGTGAAGCTCCAGCTTACCCTTATGGCCAAGAACATCCTTGTGGAGGAGTACCCAGATGCAGAGAGATATCTCATCCCGACTGATGATGACGACGTATGGATCCTCGACACTCAGGTCTATAGGATGGAAGGATTGGGACGATTCTACATGGGTCTTGCCGGTGAGATTCAGATCATCGACGCAAAGGGTCTTAAAGACTACGCTCAGAAATACAGCAAGGACTACATCGCATAGTCCAGCTCAGTAAAGAGAAAAAGACGCACATCATCAAATTGATAGTGTGTCTTTTCTCTATATCATACTCATTATTCAGGAAGAACCCCTTCAAGGATAAATTCCCCCTTCTTTCTTAAAAGCTTATAGTGAGTGTATGGATTTGGATACTCATCGATGTAGTAGATAGGAAAGCTTCCATGAATTCCGATCCTCTTCATTTCCCCATTGACCTCATTGTCATTCGGAACGTACAGCATCCTGTCATTTTTCTCATATGCAACAGTTTCGGCTATCTTCTTGTTAAACCACACCGGATAACCAAGGCAATCATCCCAGTAACTTTGCAATTCTTCATAGGCAGCTTTCAGCGTATTTGTCACATACTTGACTTCTGGTGTATATTCTTTCTTACCTGGCACCTTGGTCAGTTTGTAGAAACCGTATTTCTTTCCCATAGTTGACAATTTTAATCGCCTCCAAAATTAACAAGAATTATCCATTTCACCAAAAGCATCAAAAAAGGCAATTCCAGAATCTCTGAAATTGCCTCTTATCATCTCTGCTGAGGGAGGTTATTATTCTTACGGAACTTACACAACTGATACGTCCTGACCTCATAACCAAGATTTATTGCTGTGACATATCCTATTTCATATGGCGATGGTGTATATAAATATGGGGTATCTATATTGAGTTTCAATAGTGCTTTTGCGTTATCCTTCTTAGAGTACTCTCTACATGAACGCAGGTCATCCATATTTGATACGAATGCAGATCCACTTGGGAAAAGATAGAATCGTGGAATACCTCTCACATCTAAAGGTTCGGACAGCATCGAAACCTTGTTAAACCCATAGAATCTGCACTTTGGGGTTCGTGGCTCAAAAGAATAACGGCACTCATCGTCCTCTGTAATAGGGCCAGAAATCAGTTCCATAATATCTGACTCGTCCTCTATTCGGACTTCTATTATCTTTAGATCGGATTCCTTCTTAGGTAACGAACATTTATGAAAAACAAAAACTTCAATGATTACTGGTGGCACATCGGTTTTATGAGAACTTGATATTTGAGTCTTTTCTCCTTACATTCATCTTCCTTGAAGAATGGACATGAAGCACTATCCGAACACTTTACTTCTTGCCAATAGGCAATCTCGAATGGCTCTGATGAGTAAAATTTATTTTTCAAGCAGAGCTTAGTGAGTTTATGGAGATACGTTTCTAATTTGCAATCCGGGGTCTCAGCCCTATGCGCAAAATGCCTTGCCTTTATCTCGCCTAGTTTAGGCATCATTTCCGCACCACA
>JALFNZ010000055.1 GCA_022774085.1 Bacteroidales bacterium | reverse complement strand
CTGTTTTGCAAATTCATCTGAAAATACACCACCTTTCAAGCCACCAGCAGTGTATGCATTAGGTGCATTACCACCTGTATTATTGTCCTCAACGGACTGTCCGAATACTTTTCCGCTGTTTGCGGCAGAATATTTCTCCTCAAGTGGTGCAAGCCAATCAAAATTGTCTGCAAAAAGTACATTTGAGCCCAATTGAGTGAATGAGACGGTCTTGGTGTATGAATACTTTTCATTCGAGAATACAACCTCAACCACTCTTGTAACACCAGAGTTGGCAGCAACTGAAACATTGACATCATACTCACCGGCTACTGCACTTGTCACAGGAAGAGTGACTGCATCGGATGATACTGTGAAATCAATATTTGAAGAAATCTGTGCTGTGAAAGAAGCTCCTTCTGCTGGTATGTATCCCAACTGGCGTGGAAGAGTGACGTCAACTCTTGGTTCAAAGTTCTCCTGTTTAACAACAACTACGGCCTCCACGTTTGATTTCTCATTGTAGAAACGTACATAGCCAGTTCTTGCAGCTCCGGTCATATTGACATCGATAGTGAAGCTGTGCTCTGACTTTTCAACAGAAGCCTTGGTAGCAGGAGTCTCAAGAGCCTTGATCCATTCGTCAGAGATTGAAACTTCATATTCAACGTTAGCCTGAACTGAAACGCTGAACTCATCTCCTTCACCGAGCAATCCGTCAGTTGACTTGCTGCAGATTACGCTGATGAGCGGATCAAGCTGCTGACCGGCAGCGGACTGTACAACCTGAATCTTCTTCTCGGAGAGACCTGACTTGATGGTGATTTCATCCTTTCTCATCACGCTGAGATCGCTTGGATCGCAGGATACCACGATTGCTGTAGGCTCACCTGCAAGACCTTCGGTTACATCAAGATGCAACCAGCTTGCTGTGCAGTTTACGGTGAAGTCTGAATCTGAAGTCACTGTAAGGTTGGCAGCCTCTGGTTCAAGGCCCTCGAAAGTGATGAGATTGTTGTCGGCACCTGTTACCTCGATATTGGCCTCTTTCATTCCTGCCATAGATACAACCTCTACATTGTCGAGGAACCAGCGGTAGAGTTTACCATCACTTGCGACAGCGCCTGTGTAGGTAGTTGGTCTGATGCAGATACGTGTTTCAGATGTAGCACCATTGATAAGGATTACCTCGTTCTTCCAAGTGAAGCCTTCATTAACAGTAAGGACAGCAGACTTGGATGCACCATTGATAGTACCTTTGCCTTCAATTTCCACTTCAAGCTCAACTGCATCGGTATCATTCTTACCCCAGTCGAAAGTAAGACGCAGGTCATCAGTGCCTTCAATTGCGAATGCAGGAAGCCTTACGCCGTTGCAGTTGTTGGTTTTACTGAACTTGAGATAGTTGCCACCGCAGACATAAACGGTCTTTGACGAATAGAACATTGACTCATAGCCCATCTGAGCTGTAAACATGTCCTCGAATCCAGGGATTGCATAAGCATTACCGTAGTTTACAGTAGCTTTTGAACCCATTGAGTCTCCGGTTGTTCTGCCGTTATCTTTGTCCCACTGAACAAAAGGAGCAACCCAGTCGAAGTTATCCCTGAAAGGAAGAGCCTTGCCGATGATAGGAGTCTTGCCGTTGTCAGTGTATGAAAGGACAACCAGAGCAGCGAGTTTGCTGTCTATACCCACACAGTATCCTACGAGTTCAACCTCGTGTCCGACCAATGCGCTGAGGTCTTTCACTGATTTGTAAACTATAGCACACTGCTTTCCATTGACTAAAAGTTTACCGCCTGAAAGATAAGAAGCCGCTACCTTGACGTACTCAACTTTGGCAGGAACATATGATTCGTCCACTACCTTCGGTTCAGGATATGTAACTTCTGAATTACCGGAAACCGTAGCCTCATCAAGTTTGAGAGCGGTGATTCCGTTGATTGCAGCAACGTCACCTGTAACAGTTAGTTTGTCACCTGCTGCAACACTTGCTTTTCCTTCCACGAACATGTTGGATGCACCGTCACTGATGATGAAACCATTGGAAGTCAGCGCCATCACCTGTGCGTCGCTGATCTTTGCAAGAGCATCTGCCTGAAGAGCAAGAGCATCTGTAACTGAGATTGCAGACATTGAACGGAAACGGTCCATCTTCTGAGTGATAAGGATTTCTACGTCGCTCATCAATGAAGAACCCTGGATTGTGATCTTTGCTTCACGAGGTTCATCGCTTTCATTTGCCTCAGCCTTAAGGGTGACATCTACAGTACCTTTACCGGAGGTAGGATCAACAGTAAGCCAATCCACATCCACATCAACCTTCCATGTACCATCAGCATAGATGGTGAATGGCTGCTCGGAGGCTGCTGCCGGGAGAACAAATTCTGTTTCTTGCGGTATGATTGCCTTCGATTCTTCTATTTCAGCCTGCGTACATCCGAAGAAAGCCATCATGGCAGCTCCGAGAGACGCAATAATTGAATATTTCGAAATTTTCATAACTATTCAGTTTTATGCTTAAAAGTCAAGTCCGTCATCCCAGCCAGGGTTCTGAGTGAGATTTTTATTCAATGACCTGTCATTGATTGGAATAGGATAGAGGTAATCTCTTACTGGATCGAATGAGAACACAATATTATGAACTGGCTCAAGAAGACCCTTGTCACCTTCGCTTAAGAATACATCTGTACCGAGTTTCCAGTTTCTTGGAATATCTTTGTCACCTTTGCCTTCAGTATAGATGCAATAGTCAATTACGCCATCACCATCAATATCATACTTACCTGGGCCAGGGAAGTATATTCCATAATAAGGTCTTGCAAGATGCTCACCATGTTTCCACCTCATAAGGTCCTGATAGCGGAAGCCTTCCTGTGCAAGCTCGATAGATCTTTCGCGGCGGACCTCCAGGATAAGCGCGTCGGTAACGTCAGGATAGAACTCTTCCCTCTGGAGATATGGGTCCGCAACAAGGCCTGCAGCCTGAAGATGAGGCATTCCTACACGGTCACGAAGGAGGTTGATAGATTTGTCTATACTTGTCTGGTCAAGGATTCCAAGTTCTGCCTTTGCCTCAGCATAGTTAAGGAGCACTTCACCGAGACGGAAAATAACAAGGTCATTATATGACTTGTCAAGTTTGTCAAAGGCAAGGTTGTTGTCAGCCATGACGAATTTGGCAGTCTGGAAACCAGTTACAGCACATAACGGATCAACTCCTAAAGGAGTTTCAGCATAGCTGTAAGAGCCACCTGATTCAGTGATACGTCTGTATCCCGGGATACGGATAGTCTGTCCGAGACGAGGGTCACGGTCT
>JALFNZ010000052.1 GCA_022774085.1 Bacteroidales bacterium | reverse complement strand
TGGTCGATATGGAAGCGGAGGGCTGTCCTCACCAGATGGAAGCCCTGAATCCCGGCAGCTCCAGGGTTGATTACCAGCATATTGCGTTTCTCGTCCCGAACAACCTTCAGGATGTGCGAATGGCCGCAGACGAAAATGTCCGGCTGGTAGCGGTCAATCAGCTGAAGTGCATTCCTGTCGTATTTCCCGGGATAGCCGCCGATATGGGTCATAAGGACCTTCATCCCTTCGCACTCAAAAAAGCGGTGGATGGGATGCTCGTAGCGGAGGTTGAAATTGTCGCAATTTCCCGCCACCCCCACCAGAGGCTTGAACTGGGCAATGACCGCGGCAAGGGTGAGCCCTCCCCCGAAATCACCGGCGTGCCATATCTGGTCAACAGGCTCGAGGAAGTCGCGAAATGGAGCATCAAAGACTCCGTGGGTATCTGATATCAATCCTATATACATATCTCAAGGCCCCTCACGTGATTAATTTTTGAAGCTGTGGATAGGGGCAGGAATGCTGCCACCGCGGGATATGAACTCTTCGCAGCCGTATCTGCTGACCGGCATAACCGGTGCCCTGCCGAGCAGTCCTCCGAGTTCTATGCTGTCGCCAACGTCCTTTCCTTCGACCGGAAGGATGCGGACTGCCGTTGTCTTCTGGTTCACCATTCCGATTGCAGCCTCGTCGGCGATGATGCCGGAAATCGTTGCTGCAGAGGTCTTTCCGGGGATTGCAATCATGTCAAGGCCAACGGAGCACACACATGTCATCGCCTCCAGTTTCTCAATCGTGAGGGCTCCGCATTCTGCGGCTGCAATCATTCCTGCATCCTCACTGACCGGGATGAAGGCACCGCTGAGACCGCCCACATAAGAGGAGGCCATGACGCCGCCCTTCTTCACCTGGTCGTTAAGCAGGGCCAGGGCAGCAGTTGTGCCCGGAGCTCCGCATTTCTCAATGCCCATGCCCTCGATGATGTCCGCGACACTGTCTCCAATTGCCGGAGTCGGAGCAAGCGAAAGGTCGATGATTCCGAACTGGACTCCAAGGCGTTTTGCAGCCTCCTGAGCGACCATCTGGCCAACACGGGTAATCTTGAAAGCGGTCTTCTTGATGGTGTCGCAAAGCACCTGGAAGGATTTTCCCTTGCATTTCTCGATGGCGGTTTTCACTACACCCGGACCGGAAACTCCCACATTGATGACAACGTCAGGCTGGGTGACTCCGAGGAAGGAGCCGGCCATGAACGGGTTGTCATCCGGAGCATTGCAAAGGACCACGAGCTTGGCGCAGCCCATGCAGTCGTTGTCACGGGTTCTGTATGCCGTCTTCTTGATGATTTCTCCCATAAGTTTCACGGCATCCATGTTGATTCCGTTCTTGGTTGACCCGACATTCACGCTCGCACACACGTTGTCGGTCACGGCAAGCGCCTGAGGAAGGGACTCGATAAGAAGCCTGTCGCTCGGGGTAATACCCTTTGAGACGATGGCGGAGAAGCCTCCCAGGAAGTTGACTCCCAAGTCTTTAGCCGTTCTGTCCAGAGTTATGCAGATTTTCACGTAGTCCTCCGGAGTGTGGCAGCAGGATGCCCCGATAAGGGAAATCGGGGTAATTGAAATGCGTTTGTTGATAATCGGGACGCCGAATTCCCTGGCGATGGTGTCGGCCGTGGATGCGAGCTTGCCGGCACATCTGAGCAGTTTCTGCCTGATGTTCTCACAAGTGGTATCAAGGTCGGTGCTTATGCAGTCGAACAGACTGATACCCATGGTCACAGTCCTGACGTCAAGATTGTCATGACTGATCATGTTGGTGGTCTCGAAGACCTCTTCTATATTGATCATAATGTATTCAGATTCTGTAAGTTGAGTCGTGTATCAGATTCTGTGCATCATGTCGAAGATCTTCTCTTTCTGGCAGCGGATATCGACTCCGATTTCCGAAGACATGCCCTTGAGCCTGTCGATGAATTCGTCATAAGGGATGTCAATCGCCTTTGTGTCAACAATCATCATCATGTTGAAGATTCCCATCCTGATGGTCTGGGAAATATCGAGGATATTTGCATTGTGCTCAAATACAAAGGTACTGATCCTTGCAATGATGCCTGTGGTGTCTTTTCCGACAACCGTAATTACTGTTTTGTCCATTTTATATTTATTTATCCATCTATATTTCGCAAGTGATAACTTACTATGGTCCTGATGTTTGTGCCGCCTGCGAAACTTAAATTATTCATTTTTGGTCAGAAGGGCGACGGCATAGACCTCACAGCCTTCCGAACGGCCTACAAAACCGAGTTTTTCGGTAGTGGTCGCCTTCACTGACACGCGGTCGGCCCCGATGCCCATGACAGAGGCTAGGGTATCACGCATGGAACGGATGTGCGGAGCAAGTTTCGGACGCTGGAGCGCAATCGTTATGTCCACGTTCCCGACTTCCCAGCCCTCCTGCCTTATCAGGGCCATCACCCTTTCCAGCAGAATCTTGCTGTCTATCCCCTTGAATTCGTCCGAGGTGTCCGGAAAATGTTTTCCGATATCTCCGAGGGCGAGTGCCCCGAGAATTGCATCACAGAGAGCATGAATGGCAACGTCGCCGTCCGAATGGGCTATGCAGCCAATCGGTGATTCGACCTTCACTCCTCCGAGCCAGAGGTCAAGCCCCGGTGCGAGCGCATGTACGTCATAGCCGTTTCCTATCCTGAATTCCATATTTTTCCTTTAATCTTCATTTAATTTCCGGCATCGGCCGGAAAGACAAAGATAAGGATAATTTGTCTATATTTGCGAGTCAAAATATGATTTTGAGGATATGGAACTTTTCTACAGCAAGGATATTGAAGGCGGAATATGTCATCTGGACCAGGATGAATCCGGGCACTGCATCAAGGTGCTCAGACACAGGAGCGGAGACGTCATAAATGTGATAGACGGAAACGGGAATATGCTCCGATGCCGCATCACCGATGACAACCCCAGGTCTGCCCAGGCTCAAGTCATTGAAACAGAGGCATGTTTCGGGTCGCATCCATATCACCTGACCATGGCGGTCTGCCCTACCAAGAACAACGAGCGCTTCGAATGGTTCGCTGAAAAGGCTTGCGAAATCGGATTTGACTCACTTGTCCCGGTCATCGGAGACCATTCCGAACGCAAGGTCCTCAAAACCCAGAGAATTGAAAAAATTCTCATAAGCGCGACAAAGCAGTCCCTCAAAGCAGCCGTTCCCCAGATTGCCGAACCGGTCAGCGTGAAAGATTTCATCCGGGACCAGGCCTCTCGGGAAGGAACCCTCAAACTGATTGCCTATTGTTTTGAAAATGAAGAGTTTCCAAGGCGCAGCATCAAGCAGGTGCTTCAGGCATCAGAAGCACATGAAATCACTATTCTAATCGGTCCAGAAGGCGACTTCTCCACGGAAGAAGCAGAACTCGCCCTCTCAAGCGGATTCATTCCGGTACATCTTGGCGAGTCACGCCTGAGAACAGAGACAGCAGCCCTGAGTTCAGTGGCTGCCGTCTATTTCCGATTTTTGTAGTCTAAGTTTTACAAGCGACAACTGATTGTATTCCTGAGGCTTATGTCGCCTGAGGGACGTAATTCGCGCAATCCGACAACACTATTTCCTGATAATCTGGATGGAATAATCCAGACCGACCTTTATTATCTGGGATGATGCCCCGGTCGAGCCCTTCTCAAGAGAAG
>JALFNZ010000048.1 GCA_022774085.1 Bacteroidales bacterium | reverse complement strand
CACTTATAGTGAACACGTTTCCGAAATTAGTATCTGTTGTGAATGTCACCTTTGAGTTAGCAGCTGTACATTTGACTGGGCAAGATGTTTCCTGGCCTGCGTTGACTGTAACGGGTAATGATGAACCAGCGAGTCTGAGTTTTCCATAATGATTGCTGTTATCTGCTGGGTTGGCATAAGCTTCTGTTACAGTAAGGTTTTCAACCTCAACTGTATATGTCCCAGCCGCTACTTTCCAGTCAGTTGCCCCAATGTCTTTGTATTTCTTTGTCCATTTTGTTGTCTCTCCCTGTTTGAGAGTTACAGTATAGTCTGCAAGTTCAGCTGCTGACGGGGTCCTCTCCGCCTTAGTAACAACCATCTCCGCATCAGCCGAGATTCCAAGGTTGATATAGCCGAAGCCTTCAGAAGGGGTAGCTGTTTCAAGTACGCTTTTGTTGCAAGCTGTCATTGCTGCTAGGGCAGCTGTGAAAATAATAATCTTTTTCATGGTTTGAATCTTATATTAAAAAAGATAATTATCAATTATTTATATGGGTTAAATACTTCATTCTGCTCTACTGCTGTATTCAGATCAGTAGCAAGAGTAATGGTAGGAGCAGCTGAAATCTGTCCGTTCTCAAGGTTGACACTTACAACAATCTTGAGATGATTCTTAGCTACAAGGTCCTTACTTCCTTTTATGTCTACAGCTTTGTTGATGGATGCGATATTTCCTGTGATGGCCCATGAAACAGTTGAAGGGTTGAACCAGACTTTAGTATTGGATGCATTCACTGAGACAGTCCTGTTTGAATCACCTCCGATAAGTTCTACTTTAAGGCCAGTAATGTGCTGAGTAGCAGAATCCTCAAACACAACGGTAACAAGAGTATTTGCTACAGAGCAAGTGAACTCCGCTGTTGGGTTAAGATTAGACTCGGAAATGGTCACTTCGGTAGAACCAAAGAGTCTTTTGCAGCCATTGCCATTTTCAGCGTCGGTGCTGGTGCAGTTCTCCGCAGAAACGGTGTAGGGCCCGAGAGGCAGTTTCAGAGGCTGGAACGCGCTGTACAGACCATCATAATAGGATGTGCTGGCTTGATCCTGGCCAATGACCTTTACCTTGTAATTTGCCAGCTCTTCAGGCGTAGCTGGCGCCTTTGTAACAGCCTCAACCTTGACCTCAGCATCCATGGCAACGCTGAGTGAGCCATACTGCAGAGGCTTACTCATCTCAAGGCGCTGACATGAGGCTGCAAGAACCGTCAAGGCAGTCAAAATTAATACTTTTTTCATGTTAAAAAATCTTAAACGTTATATCTTCTTATTTATATTCAAAATGAAATTCATCCACATACAGCACCGAGCCAAGGGCTCCGGTGAAGAAATTTCCTCTGAGTGACGAACAGGCCACAACAATCACATAGGCAGGTGTCCTGTTATCCTTATAATTCATTACACATTCGAATTCCTTATAATTACCTCCGGTATTTTCAGAACTCTCGATGGTGCCGAAGGCAATGACACGCGGGTCATTCAGAAGGTCGGGCACACCCGGTTTGCTGCTCACCACAGGGAAAGGCCCCTTATCAGCTTCGTTTTCCGCTTCCGCCACCAGAACAGCCAGAATTTGCATATTGTCCATTGTACCTTTCAGGTCTTTGTACGGATTAGGTTTGCCGCTGATCTTATCCTGAGTGATGTCGATAATCTTCGGCGCGTAATCAACCCAACCTTTCAGGGAATATGGTCTTGAAGTGAAAGGTGCTCCCCATTCGAGGTAGGCCGACATGGTTGAGAATGAAAACTCCAGGAAACGGCCGGAGAAAATATTGCCGGCAGCGAATACTCCGAGAGCCTTCACACTTTCGAGCCTTACGGCAGTACCTTTTACAACATGTTCATATTCAGGACGTGACGGATTCACCGTGCTTACGAAGTTGGTGCCCGGATTGGCTGTTCCCCAGACATCGTTTCCACCGGCTGCATAAGGATACCAGCAATCGTGCGGATCGCCCTGGTGCCACTGTTCGAAGTCCATGTTTTCCAGCTGCTCTGCTTTTCCGGTGCGGAAGGTCATTTCTTCGCTTGTGTCAGTGCCGTTTGAAACCCGTACAACGTATTCTGTGTCTTCAGATAGGCCGGTAAGGGTTCCGGATAATGTGGTGCCTTCAAGAGTGGTCGAGCTGAATTCATTCCAGGATGAAGCCGAGCTTTCCTTATATTGGAATACAGGATTGCCTTTTCCATTGGTAACACCTTGAAGCTCTGCAGAGTATGTCCAGGCATTCACGCTCTTCATTCCCACCGCGATTGGTTCTGCAAGGAAGATTACATTCCATTCGATGTCCTCACCTTTATAATAGACAGTGAACCGACGGCTTACCGAGCAGTCCAGGACCATAGGGAAGGAACATTCCTCCATCACCATCTGGCTCTGTCCGTTGTTGAAAACAAAACCATAGGTATGAGTGACCACGGAACCTTCACGTTCAAGTTTCATCTCGTTGATTTTAACCGCACTAAGTGATTGTGTCTCAACGATTTTTACATAAGCAATACGTTGCTCCACGTCAATGATTGCATCTCCTACCTGGTTGTCGCATCTGATGTAGCGTTCTATAGGTTGGGCTGCAGTGATTGTCCACTGTTCGTCCTGATATACCTTCATCTTGAATTTGTAAGGCTCACTCAAGTCAATAACCTTCGGGAATTCTTCAATGAAGGAACATCCTTCGGCGAGTTTGAATTCAATGAAACGCACGGATGAAATTTCTACGGTCTCTGAAAGCAGGATGCTGATTTTCCGGTCTTCATAGTTGATGTCAATCTCCTTAGCCCCGTCAACGGACAGGTTCATGATTTCCACGTCCACATCAGGGTAGGAGAGGTCATTCTCGATGCATGAAGTCACGCATGAGAGAAGCAGGATGAAAATTATGTTGTATATCCTTTTCATTTACAACTGCTTATTGTTTTGCTTTGCTTTCTTGCTGTGAGGGCCGGTGTAGAAATAAATGCAGGCACCGAGCTCAATTGAAAGCGGGTTGATGCGGAAATTTGCTCCGCTGGTGTTCATGGAACTGTGCTCCACCTGATTTCTGTACTGGTCAGTCTTGGTGTATTCGAGACCGAGCATACCTATAGCGACTTCCACAGCCACATTGTCGGTAGCAAAGATACAAATTCCGGGAACAAAGTTCATGCTGCAGGAACGAGTCTCTGAATATGTTCCATATTTGTTTTCGTCAACGACCTTCCAGGTCTTGCTCTGGCCGTATCCTCCGTTTGCCCTTGCTTCCAGGAAAATGCCGAAACGTTTGCTGTTGGCCAGAGGCATGTAGTATCTCAAGGTAAGGGCTCCGTTGAACTTATGATTGAAAACATTGTAGTTCTGGATTCCGAAGCTGATGTCGTCGCTGACAGACAGTTGTGCGTTCCCTAATCCGAGATATGACCGGTTGTAGCCGAAACGCAGACCGATGGAGAGGTTGTCTGCAATGAAATATGACACCTGAGGCGTTACCCCAAAGGTGTACATGCTGCCTTTAAGACCTCCGAGCAGGCCGAAAAGCATTGAATAACCGCTGTCATCGCTGCTGTTGCCTAAATCGACGGTATTATATGTAAAGTTAATTCCTGAACATACCGTGCCTTTGGGAACGAACACTCCGACCAGCGATTGTCCCAGTCCTCTGTCAAACGGCTCCACGGCCTCGGAGTTTTTCTCCTTGGCCGCAAAGCTGCTTGTACAAGACAGCAACAAGATTGATATGATGAATATACGTTTCATTCAATCAGAATGCTTCAACTTTACTGAATACCATATTGAATTCGTCTGTAGAAAGGTCGTCAGGATCATATACCAGTTCGAATTCGTCTATCATCAGCACTGAGCCGACTCCTCCGGTGAAGTAGTCTCCGAAGCGGCTGGAGGCTGCTGCAACCACGATGTATGTAGGAATCTTGTTGCTGCGGTAAATAAGCGGCAGGGTGAATCTTACATATCCGCTGTCTTTATTGGACGTGTTGAGCTGGCCAAGGGCGATGATGCCGGGGTCGTTGTCGTAATCCACGAATTCCTTGTTGCTGGTGTTTACCCTGAATGGGCCTGTCCAGTCGGTGAGGAAGATGAGTATCTGGCTCTGGTCAGTCTGTCCTTTCTTGTCGGTATATGGGTCTTTTGCCTTGTCGATAGTTTTTGGCTGGTATTTGTAATAACCTCTCAGGGCAAGCGGACGGGATGTGAAAGGTACTCCCCAGTCCAGTTTCGCACCGAGTCCCTGAAGACCAACGAATTTGCCGGTGAAGATATTTCCGGCGGCAAGCAAACCGAATGCCGTTACGCTTTCCAAGCGTGCAGCCTTTCCACGGACAGCATCGTCTGTTGGCGTGGTCGTTGTCGCAGCTCCGGTAGAGTTGGCAGAATCCCAGATGGCAAACCCTGCCGCGTTCGGCATTTTGTCCTCTTGTGTCCAATTGTCGAAACTGAAGTTGTGGAGTGTCTCGGCAGCCGATGTTGTAAACTGGACAATCTTGTCTGTATCATTGTCCTTGTCTGAAATTGCCCTGAACTCATAAGTGGTTTGAGGCTTCAGGCCTTTGATAATGGCTGTGTATCTGAGAGTCGATATGTTGATGTTCATCATTGACGGGCTGAGGCTGGTCCACTGCTGGCTTCCTGATTCTCTGTACTGGAATGTCATTCCTGCAGGTGCCGGTGTCTTGAAGAAGCGGCCTTCGAGCTGGGCGAAGGCTGCCCAACCAGTATTTGCCCTTACTGCTTCAGCATCCACATCCGAGATGATGTCAAGTGCAAGGTCGAAGACTTTGCTGTGAGACTTACCATCAATTGCCCTCAAACTTAAATTATACTGGCCGACTGCAAGTTTTGCTATGAAGTTGGTCAAGTTCAATTTGATGCCTTCAGCTCCCTTGGTGATGGCTTTGGTGCCGATTATCTGGGTAGCATTGATTCCGAGAGAAGCAAGGGCAGCTTCATCTTCGCTGCTAATGCCGACGAACTCAATGTTTTCAGAAAGACCGATTGATTTCAATCCTTCGTCGTTATGGATGAGCTGGAAGCTGACAAGTCCTTCAGGTGTGGAGACTGACAACTCTTTTTCAGCTCTATTGCCCACAGGTACGGTCATCGGTTCACCTGAAGTTATGTCCAGTTCTCCTGTTGAGGAGACTTCAGGAAGATTCCTATTGTCAAAGTCGAGGACAACATCGTGTGAACTGTCTGACATGTTGTCGTCAAGGCTGACGTTTATGGAGAATGCTCCGTCCGCCTGTGATTCTTCTCCTATTGAAAAAGTCAGATGGTAGTGTGATTTAGCCTTTACATTTTCAAATGTATGGCTTGAACGATACTCTCCACCGTCCTTGTTGCAGAGATACAATTCCCATGTCAGGGTTCCGGTAACTGCAAAATACGCTTTTGCATCGAAGCCCGCTTCATTGGAATTGCCAGCCTCCGGGGCATTGCTGAGGGTGAGCTTTTCACCTGTTCCGTTTGTCACTGAAACTGAATATTTCGTGAATGAAGCCGCAAAATCGGCCGGAAATTCTACAGAGAAAATAGTATTTGCAAGCGTACACTTGATGCTTGCCGTGCTGGTGTAGTCCGGAAGTATTCTGATTTGAGTGCTTCCTTCATAATATGGCGCATTGAAGGCAGCATTCAATTTACTTCCACTCGTTGCATACACATTGTATGTGCCTACATAGAGTCTGATGGGGTTGGCAGTGGTGACTGTCCTGTGGTCGTTGGCGTGTGCTACCAACTGTCCGGCGGTGTTCTTCACGTCAATTGCATAAACAGGCTCATCTGTACCTGCTTTTACAATGACGTCTGCCGAAAGGTCACTTTCCATATTCAGCTCAAGGAAGCCGAATCCGCTGTCAGAGAACACCTCCCTGTTGCAGGCTGAAAGTGAGAGCAGAGCCAGACCTGTCACCACGTATGATATATATCTTTTCATGGTTTGATCTTCTTATTGCTTATTCAGATACGAATGTTACTGTCTGATTGAGGGTCTGTCCCTTTTCATCAGTTACTACGAGGGTGAAGTTATGTCTGTTTCCCGGAGCAGAACCATACAAATCAATGAGTTTGACCAGAGATGTCAGGAAGAAATTGATATTGGTCTGTCCCTTGAGGTCATTTCCGGTAGGAAGTGTCGGAGCAGCATCAGCAAGGAATGATATGAGCCCTTCGTCATTGATAAGGTCCATTGTGCTGGTCCCATCCTGAGTCAGGCTGGAGATGGTTTCTGTAAGGCATGGAGAATCCACCTGAACTTTGAATGAAGCTACTTTTTCCGGAGCTGTCACCACGAGGTCAGCATTTAGACTTGCATTGATGTTCATAGGGGCAAATGAAGGGTTCGCCTCCCATGTCATGGTCGGCTGGGTCGAAGGAGCCGGATCTGTGCCCGGATTCTCCGGCTCTGGTTCTTCAGTGCCGGGTTCTTCGGTTCCAGGGTCTCCCGGTACCGGTATCTCATCGAAGCCCGGCACAATGACAGGAGTGTTTACAGGATTGACGCTGTGGTCAATGGTGATAGTGATTCCCTGGAGTGATCCGGTAACCTGTGCGTCAACGTTGAGGATGTGATGGTCTGCCGCTGACGTATTGCTGATTACGGATGTGGACTGTGCAGTAGTTCCGTCGATTGCCCTGTGTCCGCTGACTTGAGCTGTAAGGGTTCCTACTGTGAAATATCCGGCCTTCTTTACAGTATATACTTTCACTCCTTCAAGTGTTGCCGGAGCAAAGTCTGTCTTGGTCGAATTCTTTTCCCAAGTAAGGAGACCTTTCCCGTTGTTTACAGTGATTGTGAAGTCGCTCAGTTCATTGTAGAAATTCTCTGAAAGAATGAGGCTGAGTTTCATATTGCTTACCTTACAAGTGACAGCAGCGGGGGTTACCTCTCCTGTCTTGATGGTGATGTTCTTGCTTCCATCATATATAGGCTGCTCGAAGGCTGCATCACTCCTGTCAGGTGAAGATGCCGTGAGGATATAATCTCCAGAGCTAAGTTCAATGACCTTGCCCCTGATTGTGCTGAATGGAGCATAGGTTTTCTCCCATCCGTCATAAGGACGCAAAAGCTTGACTGTGAGATTGTTGATTATATCTTCGTCGTCGCTTGCCTTAGTAGTGGTTTCATTCAGGTCTGAAAGGCAGGAGAGATCCAATTCGAGGGCTCCCGTTTCTTCTGAGTTGAAAACTTCCCTGTTGCAGCCTGCAAAAACCAAGGTGGCAGCTGCTATGCTGATTAATGTCTTTTTCATGTCAGATATCTTATTCGTAAATTAGTTCTACTTCATCAATTTTGAGCATTGAGCCGGCGTGTGCTTCAACCGTTCCTTCTCCGAGGTCGAATTTGACAGCAATGCTTACCTCGCCCTCGCCATAGCAGCTTCTGAACATAATGTAGATGGATGCTGCCTTTTTGTTGCGGACTGTATAGTTGTAATCCAATGTGTGCTTGGCCCATGAATCCGATGCCGGTCCGGCATTTTCATTTGCTGTGGCAATGACCTGGCCTTGGGCATCTTTTATCCATGATTCAACCATGAATTTCTCGGATTTCTTAGGAGCATATTTGTACATGAAGGAAAGCTTTGAAGGACGGCTTGTAAAAGCATGTCCCTCGCTTGCATGGTTTCCGCTGTCATCTGCGGTACCTATCCAAAGTTCACCTTCGTGTTCAACGTGGGTTCCGGGACCGAGGGTTCCGCTGGTGTTTGAACTTCCGATATCCGTTGTGAATATCAGAGCAGCCTTGCTGCCCTTGAAACTGTCTTTCACATATCCGGATGTAGGGAAGCATTTGCACCAGGTAGGAGTAAGTCCGGTGATGCTGCCGGGCATTGATTTTTTGCTGTTGCATGCCCACCATGGGTCAGTTTCACCTGCTTTGTACGGGAGATACCACAATTGGGTCTTTGTTGAAGATACTTGTTTGAATGAGTATTCAACCGTCTGATAATCCTCGAAGCCTGCGTTACCGACCTGAAGTTCGTCTTCGGTGTGAATCTTCACGACGTTGCTGACATTGTTGCCGTGATTGTAAACAGCTCTGACCCAATAATCTGTGGATGGCGAGAGTGTCAGTGGACCAAATGTAACGATGCCATTGGAAACAACTGACGATACTTCGCTGTCAAACCATGCAACTCCGTCCGGAGAGCATTGGAGCCCGACAAGGGAAGAAATTCCATTTGTGACTGATACTGTGGAAGTTTCGAGTTTCTTAGCCCAGACATTGTTGGCATCGACATCTAGGGCAAGCTTGACTCCGAGGGATTTGATGTTGAATGTTGCAGTTGTTTTCTTGTTTACGGCATCAATTACCTCGAGGGTGAATGATCCTACTGTCACATCTTCCTTTGAAGCCTTGATCTCACTCATCATATTATTGATGACTCCTGAAAAGTCAATATACGAGAATGTCCTGGAAGCAAGCATGGCACCATCCCATGAGAATCCGGCATTCTTCAGGTCTATTGCAGTCTCTGAGGTGAGATTTGCAAAATCTATCTTGCCGGTGATACCTTTGGACTCAAGATAATCGGACTCAACGGTAAGATAGCAATTCTTGATGGATGCCTTTGCAATGAAGTTTGCCATCGCATTATGTCCCTGGGCAGATGCACCTTCCACAAAGATGTGTGTATTGCCTTCTTGTGCGAAGCCGGAAAGTGTGATGCTCGGTGCATCCTGAGGCAGGGCAGTGTTCGGGATTTCTACAGTTTCCTCTTTTTTGTCAACACCGCTTTCCGTGATGATGCTGATGGCAAGGTTGCCTTCCTGAGTGTTTGTCGTGATATTGAATGTCACGAAATCGTTCGGATTATATTCGACAGGTCCCATCTTGTAGTATTTCCACTCTCCGCTTACGATGGCATAAACTTCAAGCACCAGTTCTCCTGCAGGGATATAACCATTGCGGGTCTCACTTTTTGTGAATTTTACGCTCTTGCCTTGGTAGCGGTTGTGTTTTACTACAGCATAATAGTCTGAATAGAAATCTTTGATTGAAGAATCGAAGTTGACTGAGAGTTTTACATTGGCAAGCTTCGCAATCGCTGCAAGAGTGTTCTCTCCTTTTGCAATTGTAAAGTCCGGATCTGCCAAATAGTAGGGTTTGTTGAATCCATAGCCCAGAGAATCTCCGTGCTGTGCAACAAGTCTGTACTCACCTGCGTTAAGCTTTATAGTCTTTCCGACTGTGTTGGCATAGGAGTCATTGTACAGACGCACCTGATTTTCTTTTTTGTAGATGGCAACCCTGAATTCATTGATATCAGGTCCATCTGTTGCTGTCACCGAGGCCTTGCTTGCGGGCTCTTTCTGTTGTGCCGTGAGTTCCAAAGTGAGTGTGCCTTCCTGTGTCGGATCCTCTGATGGGATAATCACAGTTTTGGAACAAGATGCGCACAAGATTGCCAGGATGACCGGGTAGAATCTTAATCGTCGCATTTTTAATTAGTTAAGAATTTATTTCGTTGAAAATCTGTAAGTCAAATTTATGCATGCATGTGTGAATCCGAAATGCTGCTTCGACTGGAAGTCGCTGATTTCCCATTTCTGCGAGACCTCGTTGAAGCGTCCGATGTTCTGGTCGTAATGGATGTATCCCACACCGGTTTCGAATTCAATACCCCAGGCTTTTTTCTTTCCAAGCCCGAGGGAGTACCCGGCGCTTACCCCCACTTTCCATGCAGGAGCTTTGTTGCCGGCATCTGAACTGTATTCTCCTTCCTTTCCATTCTGGTACAGCAGACCGTCTTTCCACTGGAGAGTGTACCATGTGGCACCGCCATCAATGGCTACAAACGCACCCTTTGTCATGATATTGTTTGAAAACCAATATCTTAGCTGAGGATATATGCCGTAGATGTTGGTGTTATTGTCGTCTTTGACGAATATGTTGAATGGAGAATACTTGCCCATGATGTTGAGGGAGATATGCCTTCCCATCTGGAATTCAATTCCAAACGAAGGCACGGCCAATGCGTCTGAAACAAGGTTTGTCTTGATTCCGAAATGCCATGGATTGCGTCTGGTGGTCGTGGTTTCGGTCAATACAACTTCAGAAACTACAGGTTCACATACAACGGGTGCCGTTTCAACCACTTCAGGTTTGCTTTCCACCGGCTGCGGCTGCGGTTGCTCAATCACAGTTTCCTTTATATATACGGTGTCACGTATGATGATTGTCTCAATCTTTGGCATCATTGCAGAAGGTTTCACCCTGCAGAATATGCCGAATCTTACGCTTCGCAGTTCCGGGAAAAAGTCCGTTTCGAGTATCTTCCAAAGCTTTCCGTTGCCAACTTTTCTGAGAGCAGTCTTACGCTCACCCCAGTCCTTGGTACGGATGATTTCCAGTGCCTGGTATTTGTACGGTATGTCTGAGACTGCAATCATGTCATAGAGCCTGTCCCAATCCTCGACTATGCTTGATTTGTGGATTTTCTCCTCAGGGATATCAAGGGCATATTGGAGATAGAGTGCCACGTTGTTCGTCCTGGCCTGGCTGAGTTTTACATTGTCACCCCAAAGCCCGGCAGGAGATGTACTTCCGCAAACATACACTTCAAGGAGTTCAATATCAGGTTCCTGAAGCATCTGCATGAGTTCAATGGCTGCAATGTTGGCCTTTGGATAATTGGGAAGTGATGACACTGCATGCGGAAATGAAATACGGGTGAGGAGGCTGTCACAATAGGCCTCTCCCGATATCAAATCCTCCTCCTGGACAAGCTTTACGTAGTTCTGTCCGGATGCAAGGTGGCATGTCAGGATGCCGGCAGCGAGCAAAAGAAGAGCCCGCCATGTATTTTTTGCAAACATTATGGTCAAGAATCTTAATATATCAGCCTGCAAAGTTAGGAAAATTCTCCAAAAAAAGCAAACCTTGCCTTAAGCGCTGAAAATCAGCAAGTAACCATAGCCTATGATAAGAGCTATTGCAAAGTTTATTGCCTTTGCGACAAAAAATGCTTTCTTGCTTTCGGCCAGAAGAGGGATGGAAGCATGACCGTCCTGGGATATGCTGCTTGCGAGAAGTACGGGCAGAGGGACGATGCCTGCCGCGAACAGGGTGACAAAGAGCATGTGAGGGCCGGACTCCGGAATGATTCCAATCAGGGCGGCAAGCAGGATCATCATTGCCGTATTGTCGCTTATCCATCGGTCGAAGTCGATGTATTGAAGACCTATCCCTACCAGCAGGAGCACTCCAAATGTCCATGCGAATATGGTCGGGAGATGTTTCCTGACGATGTGGCTCCAAAGATGTTCTTCAATGAAATGGTCTGATGCAAAAATGAGCACGATAAGAACAATTACACTGAGGCCTGCGAACATGATATTCATCCAATCCTCACTTAACAGATTGATTTCCAAGCCATGCCCTTCGCCAATCATGGCCTCTTCGTGACTATGGTCATGGCTGAGGCCGCCGCTTGCAAGTGCTGCGATGAACATGGCCAGTCCCACGAACATGACTATTCTCTTCCATCCGAAGTGACGCCCTTCTTTTCCCTGTCCTCCGTGGCCATGCTCCTCATTTTCATGCACCGTATATCCTTCCTGACAATCTGGTTTGGGTCCGCATCCGGAGTGGTCGGCCTTATGGCATTTCCTTGAATGTATCCGGTCGCGAATCTGGTCTACAAGCACACCTGCGACAACGGCCACCACGAAAAGTATCATGAATATGACCAGAGCTTTGTCCGGAATCATGGCCATCATCATGAAAGCTTCGTCTCCGGATGAGGCTATCATCATGGCAATCAAAGCTCCGAAACTGAACAAACCGTGAGTGTAAAGGGATACGGTTGCGAATCCGCCCATGCATCCGGGGACGGATCCGAGCAGGGCAGCGATTACTACCTGACCAATTCTGGTGTTTTTCAATCCCTTGAATACAAGGCCTTTGGATTCGATGTTGACGGACTCGATCATCATCATCATGACGGTCACGAGTCCGGTTATGAGTATTGAGTTGCGAAGAATGTCTATCAATAGGTGCATGGTCGTTTCAATTATTCTATCCAGCCCGCTACGAAGATATTTACTATCGGTCTGAGAGGGGAGTTCGTGGTAAGGGTTATTACTGCAAGTGCTTCACCGACAGGCATCGAGGAGGTGTCTATGGTCACTGTGAAGCTTACGGTCTCGCCTGGTTTGGCGTCCTTGATTTCAGAATGTGACCAGTCAGGTACATCGGCGTCTGCCTTATATACATGGAATGTGCTTTTGCCGGCGTTCTTGAATTCGAATTTTGCATTGACTACCTTTCCTTTTTTTACTTTTCCCATGGAAAATGTGCTGGTTTCGAACACAGGTCTTGGCCCTGCAGCTTTCTGGTCTTTGTCCAGATTGTCAAAATTCTCCTTTGTGAATGCCCAGATTGATATCTGTCCGTTTTGTTTCTTTCCGTTGACTACTGGAGTGGCGTTGTACCAATTTTTCCCCCATTTGTCTCTGGATGAACGGATTGTGAAGTTAAGGTCGGCCGTGCCTGAGGCTGGTATGGGGTTGGGGGACAGATTCAGACTGAGTTCGGGAGTTATGTCGGTGAATGTAAGGCTCATCGGGGTGTTTCCGAGGTTTGCTACTTTCACCGTACCGCTTTTGACTCCGCCCTGTTCCAGGTTTCCGCCTTTGATTTCCTTTTCTTTGAATCCTGCCGTGCCGAATTGTTCAGGGTAGCGTTCGGCAAGCGGCAATTGTCTTGCCATGGATGTCCCCCTGAGTTTCAGGACCACAGGTTTCCTGACATCGGACAGATATACAGTGAGTGTCTTGTCGAATGGATATGGCCCCTCATCGTTGGAATAGGTGGCGCTGATTGTGCCCGTACCTCCGGGCCTGATCGGTTCCCTGGTCCATTTCACGTCGGTGCAGCCACATGAAGAGGTGACGTTGTATATGGCTGCCGCCTTGCCCGATTTGTTGGTCAGGGTGAATGTGCAGCTGACAGGTCCGCTGTCCAGAAGTATGTCTCCGAAGTTGTGTATGGTCTTGTCTATTTCGAGGCCGTTTGCCAGAGTTTCCTGGGCTGAAGCCTTTCCGGAGAGGGATATTGCCGCTATTATCGCGGCTGTAAACAATATGGTCCTATGTTTCATTTTTCACTGTTTTCAAGGTAGGGATAATACTATAAGCCCCACGACTTGATTGCAAAGATACTACAAATTGGGTATTGTGTACTTTGAATATTCGAATAATTATCTAAATTTGCAAAAGTTTTGGCCTTACGGCCGATGGACAGAAACTAACAATTAAAATAATAGAATTATGGCTTACAAAATTACAGACAGCTGCGTAGCTTGCGGTACTTGCATGGGTGAGTGCCCTTCAGGTGCAATTTCAGAGGGTGATATCTACACTATTGACCCTAACGTTTGTGTTGATTGTGGTACTTGTGCAGATGCTTGCCCGATGGGTGCTATCGTTGCTGAGTAATCCTCATCTGGAAACTTTCGCATAATTTGGCCTTACAGGTCATTGCAAAATTTCAAGGCGCTGATTAAAAAGTCTTTAGATATGTCTCGGCTATGTCCTCCGGACTTCTCCAGGCATTACAGACTTTTTAGTCAGCTTCTATTTTTTACTTGCAGACCATGATGTCGAGAATCATATTGTCGGTATTCTGCATTCCGACAGAACCGATGCGCCCAAGATTGCGGATTGTCTTCTCGATGTCCTTCTCTATGATGCCGTCATGCTCTGATACACATGTTCCGTCCATGGCCAGGACTGCCGACTGAAGCGCACTTGATACTCCGGAGGCGACCTTCATTGCACAACCTACTTTTGCACCGTCGCAGACCATTCCCGTGATATTGCCGATCATATTCTTGATACAGTAACAAACCTGCTCATATGAGCCTCCGCGAAGATATACCAGTCCGCATGAGGAACCGGTTGAGGCAATGACACAGCCGCACAGAGCGGACAGTTTTCCAAGGTACCCTTTTATGTGGATTGCAACCAAGTGGCTCAGTACCAGAGCTCTGGCAAGTTCTTCGTCAGTGATTTCATATTTCCTTGAATAAGCAATGACCGGCATGGTCACCGTAATTCCCTGGTTACCGCTGCCGCTGTTGCTCATAGCCGCCAGAGTGCATCCGGCCATCCTCGCATCTGAAGCCGCCGCAGTGAGCGACATGGCATAGCTCAGGAAATCATTTCCGAAAACCTCCCTGTTCGAGCCAGACAAAATGGTCTTGCCCACCTGAAGGCCGTACGATCCTTTGAGGCCTTCTTCAGCAAGTGCCATGTTCAGAGTTCTGGAATCAAGGATGAACTTGATGTCTTCGTAGTTCACCTGCTTTGCAAAGTCATATATCTCCTTGACAGTCAAATGATAATCCAAGGTAGTCTTCTGGTCTTCGCCTTTTTCGCCCTCTTCTTGCCTATGATTTGAAGACAGGATGGCGTTGTCGAAGCATGTCTCAACGATATTGTCGTGGTCATCCTCGATCATTGCGCTTGCACAGTGGTTTGAAGTGACTGATACATAAGCCTTTATATAAAGCTTATGGTCGGTCTGCGCAAGGGCCACACTCACTGCTTTCTTCTCGACAAGTTCCTTTGCCCTTTCGATGGACCGTTCATCCAGGTCATGCAGAACCTCCAGACCGTATGCTGATTTACCGCAAACGGCACCAAGGGCGGCGGCGATGTGCAGACCAATCATTCCCGTACCTGGGATACCCACACCCATGCCGTTCTTGAGGATGTTTCCGCTCACTTCCACCCGGATGTCAAAGTCAGAGCACATCCTCCAATCTTCGGAAGCCGTGACGCTTTTGTTCTCGATAATTTCCATGGCCTTTGCCACCGCGAGGGCCACTGCAATCGGTTCGGTGCAACCCAGTGCAGGTTTCACCTCTTTCTTGATGAGTCCGATGATTTCTTTTTCCCTTGGAGTCATAATCAGTGTTATTTCTTATCCTCTGTGCGGCTGAGGTAGTCCAGAGCCGCTCCGAGGAGCATATTGATGTCATTTTCCTCTTTCAAAGTTTCAATCGGGAACCCGAATGCCGCCACTTTGTAGTTCTTGCCCTGAAAACCTGTGGCAGCTGAAATTCCTGAATCTGAATATCTGAAAAGGACTGTGCCTTTTGATGATGCCGGGCCGATGCCATCCACTGATTCCACACAGTATCTGACAGGATTGAGTTCTGTCTGAAACTCCATCGAAGTACCCTTGGGGAGCAGTTCATCTGAGGCTGCCCTGATTTTGCCGATGCGGCTTGAATGTCCACCCATCCATTTGATGCCTAGCACTTTCCTTGCAAATGTCATTGATCTGGACTGTACTTCCTTGTCTTTCTCCAGAGGATAGATGCTGCTCCAGATATCAGTTCCAAGGTATGCTCCGCTTATGATAATATTACCTCCCTGCTCAGTGAATGATGTCAAGGCTTCCTGGAAGCTGTCAGGGAATATGCTGTATTTCTGTTTTCCGTCACCCAAGTCGGTCGTCACTTGTTTTCCGCAGATGATATCAGCAAATTTGCTTTCCTCACGTATTTTGCTGTCTGAAAATGCTTCACTGCTGCATGAACGGAAGGCCTTTCCGTTTTTCAGGATTGCTTTCCCATGGATGGACGGATAGTCGAAACTGTTGCCAGCCACCTCATATCCTGCATGGAAGGAAAACGATGCTCCGAAGCCCGGGTTGTCATTGCTTATGTATTCAGATTGTCTGTTGAACTGATACATATCACCGATATAGGAGATTTCCCTGATATATCCGACTCCGCTGTCAGTGCCCTGATCAAATCCGGCATAGGCGGGAGAATCGATTACGGCAGGAGGGCCTACCCTGTTGAAGTTGTTGACTATCAGGATATTGTCTTTTATGGCATTTGCTATGCCCTCGTCTGTTGAGGATACCGGCACTCCCGCGCTAAGTATTTCAGAGGGGAAGCTCTTTCCTCCTTTATTGTAAGCTTCAATCTTCCAGCTGTATATATGCCCCGCTTCAATTTCCGTCACCGTACTGTACCTGTCGCCGTGTCTGGTGATTTCCTTGATGATACATCCATTGTCGAATGCCCCCAGGTCCTTTCTTGTGTATAGGATGAATCCTTCTGCTTTTGCTGTCGGTTCAATTTTGTCGATTGTTTCCCTCCAGCTGATTTCAACTTCTATCTTCCCGTCTGCCACGTTTCCGAAGGTCAGTGCCATTCCGCCAACCGGCAGGGGTTGTACTGCGTATGGACATCCGTATCTGTTGCTCAGGTATTTAAGCATGCCTTTATATATGGCTCTGCTTGCTGTGAATCTGAAATCCGGATCCAGACCGTATTTCATATCTGCAAAGTTCTGGTGTGAAAGCAGTTCCAGAAGCATGGATGGAGATGTCGGTGTTCTGGACTCCCTGTAGCCACGGTCCCAGATCTGTCTTCTTGTCCAACGTGGATTGGCAATTGCTCTTATGTCGTTTACCAGCTGGCTTTGAACCATGTCCGCGAATTCCCTGCTGGCCATTCTGCTTTCTTTGTTCGGAAAGCTGCTGCGACCTTCTGATTTGAGAGTGTAGATGGCCAAAGTACCTATGATTGAGTCATTTGGAGTAATGCCTGCATCGGAGTGGAAGCCGAATGTGAGGTCCACTGGTATGTTCCTTCCTTTCTCTTTTGGATTTATCCTTGAGCCACCGCTGAGCCATGCCGACCAGTCGCCTCGTGACATAAAATCATCCTTATAGTCATTTGTCCCTTCATTCTGATAAAACAAAGAACTGTCGGCTCCGGACCACTGCAGCCAGTATCTTGCCGCCTCGGAATTCCTCGGCATCCCGGACACGCTGCCACCTCTTTCGATATTTCCCATACCTCCCCCGAATTTCACGGCATCGGCACAAACAACTGTTCCAGGCTCCTTCGCATAGCCCTCGGGAGCTCTTGCATCGAGGATTACACAGCCTTCTCCGGAACAATCGAAGGGAAAAGTCCCCAGATAGATCCACATTCCCGAACCCATCTTCTGGTTAACGGCAAATTCCGATTCACCCCCGGCATGCCTTACGATGTAATGGGCACAGGTGGTGCTTTCCGGAAGGGAAGTGTATGAAATATAGACGGCATATTCCCCCGGGACTTCTATTTTCGGGGTCCAGACGGCATGACTGGCTTCCTGCTTGCTGTCATGGGGAATTGCCGGGGCCTTCCTTGATGTTCCGAATGTAAATGGATTGTCAGTTCCGGAATAAACCGGCTTGATGTCGGCGAAACCCTCTCCGGCGTCAGCCCAGGAACCACATTCCGTATATGTTCCTGCTGTCCTTGAAGGGGAATCGACTCCATATCCGAACTCCGCGCCTGAGGTGCCCATGTCTATCCACGAACTGTCGTTGTCGGCGATGATTTCCTCCCTGCGGAAATCCCTCTCACGGGGCAACATCACATAGGCACCCGCATTTTCCAGCATCGGCACCAGATAGGGGAGGACGAAACTTTGGGTAAAAACATCCTCTACCGTCCTGAACAGGCACGGACGCTGCCATTCCCATCTGTCGATGGCTTGTGCATAATACATTCCGTGGCTCTGCCAAAGGGCGATGGTCCTGCCTTCGAGGGCATGTTTGTATCTGATTTCCCTCAGCTGTGTCACAATCGATTCGTGCCTTCCGGGGTCTTCAACCCTGAGTTTGGTATCCGAGGCTGTGCCGTCAAAGCCGAGTTCCGGTGTGACGAGCCGGTTCAGCGGGACCATGCGGGAATATATCTCTCCAACTTTATAGTTTTCGTACTCTTCAGGGAAGAGGTCTTTCAGGATCTTTTTAAAGATATCAGGGTCATCGTGCCGCCAGGGAAGGTCACCGAGGCTTTCAGTGAAATAGAAGTCCAAGGTAGAGCCTCTTTTCATTACTGACTTGAGTACCAACTCGTTATATACACCCGTATTCTGATGCATTATAGTGGTGAGGGTGTCGCATATCGGTTTGAAGTCTTTCACAATCTTGCTCTGTGCCATGACAATGGTCGGGAAAAGGCAGAGGGCTGTTGCAAAATAGCTTATGATGAGTTTCCTTGTTTTCATTACCTTCGATTCTTCCTTATTGCATAAGATGCGGCTGTTGCGATGATGATTCCGGTCAACATTCCGGTGCAATCAGCTGCAAAATCCAAAATGTCACTGCTTCTGTACTCGGTCATTCCCTGGACAAGTTCAGTTGCGGCAGCCACTACCATTCCTGTCAGCAGTATGACTGCACCTTTTCCGACCTGTCTGGCCAGAGTAGTGCCTTCTTTGTGCAAAAGCAGCCATGTGAGGACCGGGTATGGCATGAACATCAGGAAATGGACGATCTTGTCCGTGGGGATTCCGAGCCAGGTCGGCTCCATCTGTGGCAGCGATTCGGTTTGTATGAAGCACAGCACAATTACCGAGGCCAGATATAAGAATAAAAGTATTCCAGCTGTTATTTTAACTTTTCTTGGCATTTCCTGTCTATTTGGGCACGGCTAAAGTGCCTGCATGTCATTGAGTTTCTTGTAATAACCTTCAAGAGCGAGAAGTTCTTCATGCTTTCCTCTTTCCACTATCCTGCCTTCATGAAGAACGCATATTTCGTCTGCGTTCTTGATTGTGGACAGACGGTGGGCGATGGCTATGGTGGTTCGTGTGCTGGTGAGCCTGTCCAGAGCATCCTGTACGAGCTTTTCAGACTCTGTATCAAGGGCTGAGGTGGCCTCGTCGAGGATGAGGATCGCAGGGTTCTTCAGGATGGCCCTGGCAATGCTGATTCTCTGCCTTTGCCCACCGGAGAGTTTTGAGCCTCTGTCACCTATATTGGTCATATAGCCTTCTTCCTTCTCCATGATGAAATCATGGGCATTGGCGATTTTGGCCGCTTCCACAACCTGTTCCATTGTTGCCCCTTCCACGCCGAAGGCTATGTTGTTGAAAATAGTGTCGTTGAAAAGTATGGCTTCCTGATTGACGTTTCCAATGAGGCTCCTGAGCTCATGGATGCCGACCTGACGGATGTCCTTGCCATCGATTGTGATTGATCCGGAGGTGACATCGTGGTATCTGGGGATGAGGTCCACCAATGTGGATTTTCCTGAACCGGATTGTCCTACTATGGCTATGGTCTTACCTTTAGGGACGGTGAGGCTGATGTTTTTGAGGACTTCCTTGCCGTCTTCGTAGGTGAAGCATATGTCATTGAATCTGATTTCTTCGTGGAAACCGTTGATTTTTATCGGGTTGTCAACCTGTTTGATATTATTTTCCGCATTGAGGATCTTGTCAATTCGTTCCATGGAGGCGAGGCCGCGAGGGATGTTGTAGCTGGCTCTCGCAAATTCCTTGAGCGGGGCGAGGACGCTGTAGAGGATGACCATGTAGAAGATGAAGGTCGGTGCATCAATCGGGGAATTGTCGCTGAGGATGAGTGTGCCTCCGAACCAAAGGACAATCATGATCATCACGGTGCCGAGGAATTCGCTCACAGGATGGGCAGAAGCCTGTCTTATGGCTACTCTGCTGGATGAATCCTTGAATTCGTCGGCTGTCTTTGTGAAGCGTTTCACCATCTTTTCTTCTGCTATGAAGGCCTTTATGATGCGCAGTCCGCCAAGCGTTTCTTCAAGCTGGGACATGGTCTCGCTCCATTTTTGCTGAGCTTCAAGGGATTGTCTTTTGAGTCTCTTTCCGATTGCGCTCATTCCCCATGCCATCAATGGCACTACGGCAATGGTGAAGAGGGTGAGTTCCCAACTGATGAATATAAGGGTGGCGAAGTATATGAGTATCAGTATCGGATTCTTTATGAGCATGTCCAGGGAACTGGTTATGGAGTATTCGACTTCTCCGACATCTCCGCTCATTCTGGCGATGATGTCTCCTTTTTTCTGTTTCGAGAAATAACCCAGTGGCAGGTGCATGAGTTTGTCATATACCATCACTCTTATGTCCCTTACAACTCCTGTGCGGATTGGAACCATAATGGCAGAAGAACCGAAGTAGCAGGCTGTCTTCATTGCTGTGGTAACTCCGAGGAAGAGGCCCAGAACCAGGAGGGTGAGTGAACCTCCGAATTTGCTCATCAGAACGGATGCATAGTAGTACATGTTGTTGGTGAGCATGTCCTTGACTGATGCACCGCTATCCCATGGGATGAACTCATAGACTGTGGTGTCAATGTTGAAGAGCATCTGCAGGATCGGGATGATCAGGGAGAATGAGAATATGTTGAAAATTGCTGAAAACAGGTTGAGGATGACAGCTCCTCCAAGGTATTTCCGGTATGGTTTGACGAATCTCACCAGTATTTGCCAAAATTCTTTCATCTATATATTATTAATATGCAACTTGCAAAGATAACTGATTTTTGGCATATACAAGTGTATGGTTGGCCTTCATTTATATCATTTTTGACAGCCAATGATAGATCAGCCAGATTCTGCGTTTTGTGATTTCTCCGGAAATGGTGGATGGGGTGTCTCTGGTCCGGTTAGTGTTCATGGTGATGCCGGAGGTGAACATCACTGCCGGTATTCCGTTGTCAACGAATACTTTCTGGTCTGAAAGCCGGTAGAAAATCCGGGTGAAATTCTCGCTTGAATAGTAGTCCAGGCCTATGTCCAGATTGATGGAATACAGTTTGTTGCAGAGTTGGAGCAGCGTGCGTTTGTCACGAGGCAGGGAATGGGTGCCGAGCATTATCATATAGTCCGGTCTGTCCTTGTGGATGGGTGCTAGAGTGGTACCTATCTGGTCGATGTTGACCATAAGGCTGATTTTGTCCGGAGTGATGATAGCGCCTGTCTGAGGATTGATAAGGTCTTTGTTTTCGATCATTCTCCATAATGCCTCCGAACCGGCCATATCCATTTCTTTCGCGTCGAAGGCTACGAATATGATGTTTTTCCCGTAGGATTTGCCTAGGGTTTTCATGGTCGAAAACATGTCCGCAAGGCAGATAAGGGCGGCAGTGCCGGAGGCGTTGGCATCGGCACCCGGGTAAACACTCCCCGACAGGCTGCCGAGGTGGTCGTAATGGGCTCCAACGATTACATATTTGTCGGACGGGTTCTTTATCGAGGCCGGCAGAAAGCCCATGATATTGTGCCCCACGAGGCCCCGGCCTGCGAAGAAGTGCTTCACGAATGTGCCTTCCATTGGCATCAGACCTGCTTTTTCAAATTGCTTTACGATATAGAATCCGGCTTCGACATTGCCTCTTGTGCCTGTTGCCCTGCCCTGACAGATAGAGTCGGCAAGAAACTCCACCTTTTTGAGAATCTTTGCCGGCCAGACTGTATTTCTGGCTGCTTCGTGCTCGGACAAAATACCGTTCTGGCCATATATGGAAGTCCCGGTAAGTATTGAAAACAGCATTAAAAGGACTGTTATGGCAGATTTTTTGATATCTTTTGTCATTTGGGCACTATTTTTTATACCTTTGCGGTTTTGGGCGCCAAATTTAGGAAAAACAATTTAAAGGAGGAAATATTATATTATGCATAAAGTTTTGAAATGGTTCATCTTTCCCTGTCTGCTTCTTTTAGCGGGGGTGACAGAACTTTCTGCACAATATGATAAGGATGTTTTCTATTACAGGGGAAGAAGAGCTCTCGCGGAAGGAAAATATTCTCAGGCCATCGAAAATTTCAATATCATAGCCCAGCTGGATACGACGGATTATTGGACTTTTTTCTTTCGCGGCATTTCCAAATATAACCTTGGCGACATTCGAGGAGCCAAGAAGGATTTTGACAGGTCCGTACGCATCAACCCTGTATTTACTTCCGGATATCATTACAGAGGAATTACCGAGAGCCGTTTCGGTGACTATGACAAGGCTTTGGCGGATATTCAGCGTGCCATCGACCTTCGTCCCGGTGAGGTCGGCCTTTATTTCAGCCGTGGCGTGACCTATTTTCTGTCGGGTCAGTTCGACAAGGCAGTTTCCGATTTTGACAAATATATAAGGAAGGAGCCGAAAGACCCTTCAGCTTTTCTGAACAGGGGTGCTTCGTGGCTGTTTCTTGGGGATACCCTCAAGGCTGTGAATGATTATAACAAGGCCATAAAACTGGACCGTTTCGACCCGGAGGGCTATGTCCGAAGGGGGCGTCTATATGCCTCACAGCATAAATATGACTTGGCCATATCTGACATGGATAAAGCGATAGAACTGGATACAACCAATACGTTCGCTTATTTCAATAGGGCTATAATGCATTATGAAATAGAGAATTACAAGGATGCCATGTCGGATTTGAACCGTGTACTCAAGGATGAACCGGGCAATGCTCTGACTTTGTACAACAGGGGATTGATCAGTGCCAGGATGGGGGCCTATGAGGATGCTCTTTCGGATATGGACCGTGTGCTGGACATCAATCCTGAAAATGTGCTTGCCTATTTCAACCGTGCATCGATTTTTATTGAGATGGGGATGTATAGGGACGCGCTTGAGGATTATGATAGGGCCATCGAGCTTTATCCGGATTTTGCAAAGGCATATATGAACAGGGCATATGTGAAGAATTTGCTGGGTGACAACAAATCTTCAAAGAAGGATTACGATACGGCCCGGCAAAAGATCAGCGAATACCGTCAGAAGAATGTGTCTGATGCCGGTTCCTTTGCTGATACTACCAAGAAATATAGTTCTCTCATTGCCCTGGATGCTGAGTTTGCCAAGAAGGATTTCAATGACGAGTTGCTTCAGCACAGGGATATTGACATCAAACTCAGACCTTTGTATAAGTTTGTGCTGACCGGCAAGAAGGATGGGACCAATTATGCTTTGAACAGGAATTACGAGAATCCGCTGATTACCCGGTTTGAGTCAGACCTACCTGTCGGTGCGGAAGTTTCCAATGCCGATGTTGCTCTTGACAATGCTGCCATGACGAGTGTGGAGAAACTGGCTTGGTCAGGCGGGACCGGGGCTCAGGATATGTTCTCAAGAGCCATGTATGAATATTCTTCCAGGCAGTTCAATTCTGCATTGAATTATTACGGGGAGGCTGTGGCCAAATCTGAGGATGCAGCAGGGGTTGATAAGTTGTATGAGGCTTTCTACAGGATGAACCGTGGCGTTCTCAGGGCGGAGATGATTGATTTCATTACTTCAATTGAGAGCAATGTGCAGGTCCTGTCCATGGATGATTCCGGCAATACAAGGGCAAGGGTGCGCGACCAGGTTTCGCGGCAGTATGATTACTCCGAGGCTCTTTCCGATATGAAGGCTGCGGCTGAGCTGGTTCCTGACCTTCCTTACGTTTATTTCAATTTGGGCAATTTGTATTGTCTTTCTTCCGAGCATATCAATTCAATCGATAACTACTCCAGGGCCATTGAACTTTATCCTTATATGGGTGATGCATACTTTAATAGGGGACTGGTGCTCATCTATCTGAAAGATAAGGAGAAAGGATGCATTGACCTCTCGCGTGCAGGTGAGCTTGGCGTTGCAGATGCTTATAGTGTCATCAAGAAATATTGTGAAGATGAGAAACAGTAGTGTCAGGTTCATGAGTTTTTCCAGTGGCAGTTGCGGCAATTGCTATTATCTTGGTAATGAGGATGGTGCAATTCTCATTGATGCCGGGGTGAGTCTTCGTAGGCTGAAGAAAGTGATGGGGGAGCACGGGCTTGACATGGCTTCGCTGAAGGCTGTCCTTGTGACTCACGACCATCTTGACCATATCAGGCATTTGGGCTCGTTCTGCAAGAAGCTTTCTTTACCGGTCTATACTACTCCTATGATTCACAGTGCTTTGGCAAGACATACCTTTACTTCTGACTGGATTGCCTCATGCCGTCGTGATGTTTGCGAGGGTGAGACCGTGCTTGTGGCTGGCATGTCTGTCAAGCCGTTCGTCGTGCCTCATGATGCTACTCAGACTGTGGGCTACTCTATTGGGCTTACCGGACATAAGTTCGTGATAATGACTGATGTTGGCCGCATTACTGATGAGGCTGTGCAGCTGGCTTCCCATGCTGATACCGTGGTTCTGGAGTCTAATTATGATATGGATATGCTCATGGGTGGCCCATACACATATGAACTGAAGATGAGGATTGTTCAGGGATGCGGTCATCTGAGCAATGATGAATGTGCCTGTGCTGTCAGGCGTTTCATGCACGAGGGTCTGCGCAACATTTTTCTCTGCCACTTGAGTGACAATAACAATACCCGTGAGCTCGCCTATAAATGTACACTGGACTCACTCCGGCAATGCGGTGTGGAACCAGGTACCGTTTCTTTGGTCTGCCTTCCGCGTCAGGTGCCATCCCAACTTTTCAATCTCTGACCTTTATACCAATCGGAATTCCTAGTTTCCCTCTTGTGTTGCGTTCTAGGGCTTCTTCTTTCGTGCAAAGCGTTCTTCGTGTAAATTGTTCTTCGTGCAAATCATTCTTCGTGCAAAGCGTTCTTCGTGCAATCATCGAGCAGGGCAAGTGTTGTCTTTGACTTAGTTCTTCGTGCAATTCATCGAGCAGGGCAAGTGTCGTTCTAAGGGGCTGTGGGGCTGATTTGTCTGCTCGATGCCGCCATTTCGACCTCATCGAGCAGGTGAAATGCCATTCTACGCCACTGTGGGGCCGATACGCCTGCTCGATGTTTTGCATGGAAGGTTCCCGGCGACAGATGTACTCTACAGAACAGCCGCTTGGTAGCAGAGGGTCGGGGGTTCGGGGGAGGGTGTACAAAAAAAGCGATTCAGTTTCCTGAATCGCTTTTGGTGGGAGCAGAGGGAGTCGAACCCCCGACGCTGGCAAGCCAGCGTCTTTCCTTTCACCCCCAGTCGCTTCGCGACAGCCCCGAGGGGCATGCCGATGTCGTCTTTGACGCCATCGGGCATCTCCGTCCTCCGTTTTCTATGAAAACTCCGTCCTCCGATGCGCGGCTGATGCCGCTTGGTAGCAGAGGGTCGGGGGGTCGGGGGAGGGTGTACGAAAAAAAGCGACTCAGTTTCCTGAATCGCTTTTTGGTGGGAGCAGAGGGAGTCGAACCCCCGACCCTCTGCTTGTAAGGCAGACGCTCTGAACCAACTGAGCTATGCTCCCTTTTCGTTTCTTTTTGGCGGCTACTGCGTTGTCTCTCCTCTTCAGTCGGTCATTACCAAGAGGTAACTCCCTCCTTCATCGTCAAGACGCCTTGTATCCATCCAAAAATAAACTTCAAAGAACTTTGTCCCTTTTTGTTTGGGATTGCAAAGGTAGGCATTTTTTTGTTAGTTGCAAATTTTTTTGCGGCATTTTTCTCGATTTTTTTAAGAAATCGTTGCATATGGCACTGTTTGATATGATTTTTGGGGGAAATTGGCCATTTTTATATGACCATCGTATTGGAAAAATGTTAAATTTGTGAGGATAATTTGATAACACTAACTATTTTGAAATGGTAAAAAGATTTCTAACAATGATGGCAGCCGTTACACTTGCATCGGCTGCTTCAGCCAAAGACTACAATGTAAGTTCACCTGATGGTAGGCTGGCCGTAACGGTTTCCACTGGCAATCAGGTTGAATGGTCATTGAAAGCAGACGGACGCCAGATTGTAACCCCATCTGCCATATCAATGACATTGACAGACGGGACGGTCTGGGGCGGACCGGCAAAAGTATCCAAGGTGTCGAAATACAATGTCAATGAGACACTTCCTGCAATACTTTACAGAAGCTCATCGGTCACAGATAGCCATAATTCCATGGTTTTGAAATTCAAAGGCGGATGGAGCCTCGAATTCAGAATCTTCAATGATGGAGTAGCCTATAGATTTGCAAGCGAAGCACGCGATGAGTACGAAATCGCCTCTGAACAAGCTGAAATCAATTTCCCGGCAGACCGGAAAGTTTTCACACCTTATGTGAAAGACAGCGAAGGCAAAAGTTTTGACCGGCAGTTCCAGAACTCTTTCGAGAATATATATACCGAAACAACGGTTTGCGGAATGAATCCGCATCAGCTTTCATTCCTTCCGGTTATGGTGGATGCTGCCGATGGAATGAAAATCTGCATCAGCGAGGTCAATCTTGAAGCATATCCCGGAATGTATCTCTGCAATCAGGATGGAGCAGCATCTTTGAAAGGCGTATTTGCCCCATATCCGAAGAAACAGGTAGCCGGAGGCTATAACAATATTCAGCTCATCGTTCCTGAACGTGAAAGCTACATCGCCAAGGTTGACTCTCCAAGGGTATTTCCGTGGAGAATGTTCGTTGTGGGAACTGATGTCCAGATTGCACAGTCTGACATGACATGGCTTTTGGCCGAACCTTCCAGAATAGAAGATGCTTCATGGATACGCCCGGGAAAAGTGGCATGGGACTGGTGGAATGACTGGAATATCCGCGGAGTTGACTTTGAGGCCGGAATCAATACTCTGACATACAAATATTATATTGATTTTGCAGCATCAAAAGGAATCGAATATGTTATCCTTGATGATGGATGGGCTGCAGGAAAAGGTGAAGACCTGATGATTATTAATCCCGAGATCAATCTGGAGGAAATCATATCCTATGCTCAGGATAAGGGTGTGGGCATAATCCTCTGGGCCGGATTCCGTGCATTCAACAACGACATAGAAGGAGTTTGCCGCCATTATTCCCAGATGGGTGTAAAAGGCTTCAAGGTTGACTTCATGGACCGCGATGACCAGTATATGACCGCATTCAACTACAGAGCTGCCGAGATTGCAGCTAAATACCATCTGGTCCTTGACCTGCATGGCTCTCACAAACCTGCCGGCATCACAAGAACATGGCCTAACGTATTGAATACCGAAGGGGTACATGGCCTCGAGACCGTCAAATGGACACCAGCTGATGTGGACCAGGTACACTATGATGTCACAATTCCTTTCATCCGTCAGGTTGCCGGTCCGATGGACTACACCCAGGGAGCAATGAGGAATTCCAACCGAAGCAATTTCCAGCCAATTAATTCCGAGCCTATGAGCCAGGGAACAAGATGCCACCAACTGGCGCTGTACATGGTCCTCGACTCTCCATTGAACATGCTTTGCGATTCTCCAAGCAACTATCTTGAAGAACCTGAATGCTGCGACTTCATAGCCTCCATCCCTACCGTATGGGATGAAACCAGAGTACTTCAGGGGCAGACCGGACAATATATCCTCACAGCAAGACGAAAAGGCAATGACTGGTTCGTAGGAGGCCTGACAGACTGGACAAGCAGAGACATGGAAGTGGACCTTTCCTTTCTTGCTGAGGGTGAATATGATATGGTACTTGTCAGGGATGGACTGAATGCTGAGAGAAAGGCCAGTGATTTCAAAATCATACGCAAGGAGGTTTGCGCCAAGGATAAGATTGCTGTCCACCTTGCTTCCGGAGGCGGCTTTGCTGCCCGGTTCGAAAAGAAGGCACAAAAGCTGACCTTCCGTCCGGACGGCACATTCAAAATAGTTCAATTTACTGATACTCATTTTATTCCGAACGACAGCCGTAGCGACATCGCTCTTGAAAGAATCAATGAAGTACTGAACAATGAAAAGCCTGACTTGGTGATAGTGACTGGAGATATCCTTTACGGAAGGCCTGCGGACCAGGCATACAGGACATTGCTCGGAGCCATATCCAACCATAAGATTCCGTTTGCTATAACATTCGGCAACCACGACAGGGAACATCTTCTGAGCAATACGGAACTTTACGACATTACCAGGAGCATACCATACAATCTCCTTCCTGATCGCGGTGACAATCCTTCACCTGATTATGAACTGCCGATTTTCTCATCAAAAGACGGAAAAATGAAGGCACTTCTATATTGTTTTGATTCGCACACTTACCTTTGGGACAAAAAGTACTATGAAACTTTCTATCCTGAGCAAGTTGTTGATTATAAGCATAAAAGCGAATGTTATACCCGTTGTAACGGAGGAACGCCGGTCCCATCCCTCGCCTTCATGCACATCCCATTCCCTGAATATGGCATCGTTGCAACGACCTACCCGGCTGCAGAGGGTTCCCCTCAAGATGACGGTGCCCCGGTCAACGCTCTGGTAGGCAATAACCTCGAAACAGTTTGCAGCCCGGAGCTGAACGGAGGAATGTTCAATGCTATGTACGAATCAGCAGACATAATGGGAGTCTTCGCCGGCCATGACCACAATAACGACTGGGCAGCCGTTTATAAAGGTATCATGCTCGCCTATGGCAGATATACAGGTGGTGATACAGTTTACAATGACCTTCCAAACGGAGCAAGAGTCATAGTCCTGAAGGAAGGTGAGCGGAAATTCGACACATGGGTGGTGCTTGCAGGTGGAGAAAAACTCTTCCCGCTCACATACGACAACGGACAAATGAGAAAAACAGAATAGGCAGAATCATTGATGCCAGACCTTCAGATATTGCTGGAGGGCCCACATCTCATCTCGATATTTAGCGGCTGCAGTGAAATCCAGATCTGCGGCCGCTTTTTGCATATTCTTTTTGGCAAGTTCAACGGATTTCTCCACTTGCTCCCGGCTCATGGAACGGATTACCGGATCCTGGAGCACCGCAGCAAGGTCGGCTTGGATATAACCGTCAACATAGGCGGAATTGCTTTCCCTCTTCGAATCATGTCCGAGTCCGACACTGACCGTACCCCTTCCAAGATCCGAAGGATCGGGAATATAGGTGGGAGCATCGTAAGAATTTGCTGCGCTGACCTTGCCGGTAACAGTGTTCGCAAGCCTTGGATTGCGACGCGACGAGTCTGCATTGCGGTCTGACGATTGTCCCTGATCGGCTGCCAAAGGATTCCTTTTAATGCTGACCTGAGTTGGTGTGATGCCATGCAGCTTGTTGAATTCCATCTGTTTGGTGCGGCGTCTGTTGGTCTCGTATATGGTCTGCTGCATCGAATCCGTCACAGAATCTGCATACATGATTACAAGCCCGTTCACGTTTCGGGCAGCACGTCCTGCAGTCTGGGTAAGTGCACGGCCACTCCTGAGGAAGCCCTCCTTGTCTGCATCCAGAATAGCCACCAACGAAACGGAAGGAATATCCAGACCTTCACGCAGCAGGTTTACACCCACAAGCACGTCAAAGAGCCCGTTCTTGAAATCCTCGATAATCTCCACCCTTTCCATGGTATCCACATCGGAATGGATGTAGCGGCAACGAACCCCCATCTTGGTGAAATATTTCTCCAGTTCCTCAGCCATCCTTTTGGTCAAAGTAGTCACAAGCACTCTTTCGTCCACTTCGGCTCTTTTTCGGATTTCCTCAAGCAAATCATCCACCTGATTCTCCACCGGCCTCACTTCGATAGGAGGGTCAAGCAATCCGGTAGGCCTTACAACTTGTTCAACCACAAGACCTTCCGATTTCTCTAGCTCATACTCCGCAGGAGTTGCACTCACGAAAACCTTCTGCCCTGTGATAGCTTCAAATTCATCGAATTTAAGCGGACGGTTGTCCGAAGCTGCCGGAAGACGGAAACCATAGTCAATAAGGACCGATTTCCTGGAATGGTCACCTCCGTACATGGCCCTGATCTGAGGCAAGGTAACATGGCTCTCGTCAATGAAAGTGATGAAATCTTTCGGGAAATAATCAATCAGGCAGAATGGCCTCATCCCCTCCTTCCTGCCATCGAAATATCTGGAATAATTCTCGATTCCGGGACAATATCCCATTTCCTTGATAAACTCCAAATCATATTCCACCCTCTGCTTCAACCTCTTGGCTTCCAAAGTCTTGCCAATTGAATTGAAATATTCTACCTGGGCGGTCATGTCATCCTGAATCTGGCTTATGGCCTTGATGCTGCGCTCCTTGGTGGTTACGAAATTACCGGCAGGATAGATATCAATTTTGTCAAGACTATCAATGAATGCTCCGGTTACAGGGTCGATGATGGATATCTGGTCAACTTCGTCACCGAAAAACTCGATGCGGACGGCATTTTCTCCGTAACCGATGCAAATGTCAACGGTGTCACCTCTGACGCGGAAGGTACCGCGCTTGAAATCAGTCTCAGTCCTTGAATACAGAGCATCTACGAGCTGGTAGAGCAGCCTGGTCATGCTCCTTTGCTCTCCGCGTACCACCGAAACTGTCTGTGCATGGAAATCTTCGGGATTGCCAATGCCGTAAAGACATGATACACTGGAAATTACAATTACATCTCGTCTGCCTGAAAGCAGGGCTGAAGCAGCGCTGAGCCTGAGTTTCTCAATCTCATCATTGATGCTCAAGTCCTTTTCGATATATGTGTCGGTAACAGGAATATAGGCTTCAGGCTGGTAGTAGTCGTAGTACGAAACGAAATACTCGACCGCATTGTTCGGAAAGAACGATTTGAACTCCCCGTAAAGCTGGGCGGCCAGTGTCTTGTTGTGGCTCAGAATCAGGGCAGGCCTCTGCATCCTTTCTATGACGTTGGCCATAGTGAATGTCTTGCCGGAACCGGTCACCCCGAGCAGGGTAACTGCATCGACACCCTCCTTCAAAGCTGAACAAATACCGTCAATTGCCGCCGGCTGGTCGCCAGAAGGTTTGTATTCTGATGATATTTTGAAATTCATCGTCCGTTGTACATGTCGTCGTAATACTTCAGATAGTCTCCGGATGTCACATTGTCCATCCACTCCTGGTTATCCAAATACCAGCGTACAGTCTTTTCAATGCCTTCCTCGAACTGCAAAGAAGGTTCCCAGCCGAGTTCCTTCTGCAGCTTGGTACTGTCGATGGCATAGCGTGCATCGTGCCCAAGGCGGTCAGTGACATACGTAATCAGGTCAAGGTCAGCGCCTTCCTCACGTCCGAGCAGGCGGTCAACCGTGCTGATGACGACTTTGATGATGTCGATGTTCTTCCATTCATTGAATCCGCCGATATTGTAAGTTTCAGCGATTCTGCCTTTGTGGAAGATCAGGTCTATTGCCCTGGCGTGGTCCTCGACGAAGAGCCAGTCGCGGACGTTTTCACCCCTGCCATAGACCGGAAGTGGCTTGCGATGGCGTATATTGTTGATGAACAATGGAATAAGCTTTTCCGGGAATTGGTAAGGACCGTAGTTGTTAGAGCAGTTGGTGACTATGGTCGGCATGCCGTAGGTGTCGTGATAGGCGCGGACGAAATGGTCGGAGCTGGCCTTTGCCGCGCTGTAGGGACTGTGAGGATTGTATTTCGTGGTCTCGTAGAAGAAGTCATCGCCATAGGCAAGATGGTGCTTTCCCGATGAAGCCTTTGTCGTGAAAGGAGGTTCAATGCCTTCCGGATGGTTCATTGTCAGAGCTCCATAGACTTCGTCGGTGGATATGTGATAGAAACGGCATGGAACAGATTCCCCGGCTTTGCCCGGAATGTGATTGCTGTCGGCATGTTGTATCGTATATGGAGTTGGCTGGCTTTCCCAGTAAAGCTTGGCTGCCTGCAGTAGGGATAGTGTACCCATGACATTGGTGCGGGCAAATGTGAACGGGTCCTTGATGGAACGGTCCACATGACTCTCGGCTGCCAGATGGATGATGCCATCGATATTTTCCTTCCGCATCAGGGAAAGGATACCGTCGAAGTCGCATATATCCATCTTGATGAATTTATAATTGGGCTTTTCCTCGATGTCCTTGAGGTTGGCAAGGTTGCCGGCATAGGTCAACTTATCCACATTGATGATATTATATTCCGGATATTTGTTGACGAAAAGCCGGACTACATGGCTGCCGATGAATCCGGCTCCGCCAGTGATCATTATATTTCTCATTTCTGAATGTTTTCTATGCATTTTTTGAGGGAATCAGTCCAGTAAGGTATTGATAATCCAAAGGTTGATTTAATCTTTGTCTTGTCGAGAACAGAGTATGAAGGCCGTTTCACAGGTGATGGGAACTCATCTGAATGGCAGGGCTGGACATCGCAGCAGGTCTGTCCGCTGTACTGTGCAATCATTTTTGTGAAGTCATACCAGCTGCAGACTCCTTCGTTGCTGTAGTGGTAGATGCCGGATTTAGTGTAGGTGTCAGTGCCTTGCTTGCTGACGGTCTCTCGGGAATAATCTCTGATGATTTCAACTATGGCATTTGCCAGGTCAAGGGCATAGGTAGGTGTCCCTGCCTGGTCGAACACTACTTTCAACTGCGGCTTTGTTGCCGTAAGATTGAGCATCGTCTTGCAGAAATTCTTGCCGAATTCGCTGTAAAGCCATGCGGTCCTCACTATCACGTGTTTGCAGCCCGAGGAGATAATGTTCTGTTCTCCATGGAGTTTGGTGAGCCCATATACACCTGTCGGAGTGCCCGTCTGGTCTTCTTTGCAAGGGGTATTATAAGGTTCCTTGCCGAAAACATAATCTGTCGATATGTGAATCAGGAGTCCTCCTTCCTCTTTCATGACTTTTGCCAGAAGGCCCGGGGCTCCGGCATTGAGCTTTTCAGCCAGCTCAGCATTTGATTCGGCAGCATCCACATTCGTATATGCCGCACAATTCACAATAATATCTACTCCATTATCCCTCACCAACTTACGAATAGCTTCAATATCTGTTATGTCCAATATTCCGGTGGGAACCCCTTCGGGAGCCACTACATCGGTGAAGATATAATTGTCACCACTTTCACGGGCGACAATCCTCATTTCATTTCCAAGCTGTCCGTTTGCTCCTGTTACAAGTATCGTCATATTCTTCTCTTTATTCCAAATTGCCTCCGATTCCGTTCTGCTTCACCTCGTCAATGACTCTGAGCAGGTACTGCCCATATTGGTTTTTCAGCATCGGCTGTGCAAGTTCTCTCATTTTTTCTTCGTCAATCCATCCTTTCCTGTACGCAATTCCTTCAAGACATCCTATCTTGAGCCCCTGCCTCTTCTCAATCACCTCAATGAAGGTCGATGCTTCGGACAAGCTGTCATGGGTACCGGTGTCGAGCCATGCAAATCCACGGCCCAATGTCTTGACCTTCAATATGCCTTCTTCCAGAAAATGCTGGTTTACGGTAGTGATTTCCAGTTCACCTCTGGCAGACGGCTTGATATTCTTTGCTATGTCAACCACCTTGTTCGGATAAAAATACAGGCCCACTACGGCATAATTCGATTTCGGCTTGAGTGGCTTTTCCTCGATGGACAGACAGTTTCCATTCTTGTCGAATTCCGCAACACCATATCTTTCCGGGTCTGACACCCAATAGCCGAAAACTGTGGCAAGTCCTTTCTCTGCATCTTCCACGGCAGACCTGAGCATCTTCCCGAATCCGTTGCCATGGAAAATATTGTCACCAAGAATCAGACATGCCGAATCATCACCGATGAATTCTTCTCCGATTATGAATGCCTGGGCAAGTCCGTCGGGGGAAGGCTGTTCTGCATAGGAAAATCTTACACCGAAATCGCTGCCGTCCCCGAGCAGCCGCCGGAATCCGGGCAGATCCGCCGGGGTGGAAATAATCAAGATGTCCCTGATTCCTGCATGCATGAGGACAGATACAGGATAATATATCATAGGTTTGTCGAAAATGGGCAGCATCTGTTTGCTGACTCCTTTTGTTATCGGGTAAAGACGTGTACCCGAGCCGCCGGCCAATACGATTCCTTTCATTTCCTTGTTTTATATGTAGTAGTCTTCATTTATATCAAACGGACTGCATGCGTCTTTCAGCACCGGATGGTTCATATCCTTGGCTGATAATACTATATCATCTTTGGAAATCTTCCAGTCTATACCAAGGTCAGGGTCGTTCCAGGCAATGGCTCCCTCGCTTTCAGGGGCGTAGAAATCATCACATTTATACTGGAATACAGCTTCCTCGGAGAGCACGGCGAAGCCATGTGCGAATCCCCTGGGGATAAAAAGCTGCCTGTGGTTTTCTTCTGTCAGTTCAACGCATACATGATGGCCGAAAGTAGGGGAGCCCTTGCGTATGTCAACGGCGACATCGAGGACAGCCCCCTTGACTACTCTCACCAGTTTGCTCTGTGAATGAGGGGGTTTTTGGAAATGCAGCCCACGGAGTACTCCGTAGCATGACTTGCTTTCGTTGTCCTGGACAAATTTCACGGGCCTTACTTTTTCCGTGAAATCTCTTTCAGAGAAAGATTCAAAAAAATAGCCCCTGTGGTCACCGAAAACCTTCGGCTGGATGATGACCACTCCTTCTATGTCTGTGTTAATTACTTCCATTATTTATACGATATAAAAATACAAATTTAGTCAAATTAATCATTATGTCAAGCCGTTTGCTCAACTGGTGATAACCACTTGTTGAGGTGTGAAATAATTCGTTTTATCTTGGCGGCAGGACGTATGAAAATATTGATTTTTTTCCTATATTTGCGGCGCTTGTGCGTGGTGTGGCACGAGCAAGGATTGTCACGGGACTTTCCTTGTATGACTACGCAATTGTTTTATAACTAATTATAGACGATATTATGGTTTATTCACACGAAGTGCAGCAGATGTGCTGCGTCAAAAAAGGACCTAACCATGGTCCTGCTCCAATTCCTGAAGAGGGAAAATGGGTGAAATCAAAGGAGATTTCTGACATTTCCGGCCTTACTCACGGTATCGGCTGGTGTGCTCCTCAGCAGGGTGCCTGCAAACTTACTCTCAATGTAAAAGACGGTATCATCCAGGAGGCTCTCGTCGAGACTATCGGATGCTCAGGTATGACTCACTCAGCTGCAATGGCTTCTGAGATTCTTCCTGGCAAGACTCTTCTTGAGGCGCTCAACACAGACCTTGTTTGCGATGCTATCAACACTGCAATGCGTGAGCTCTTCCTTCAGATCGTTTACGGACGTACCCAGTCAGCTTTCTCTGAGGGTGGTCTTATGATCGGAGCAGGCCTCGAGGATCTTGGAAAAGGTCTCCGCAGCCAGGTTGGTACCCTTTATGGTACTCTTGCAAAAGGCCCTCGCTATCTTGAGATGGCAGAAGGCTACATCAAGACTCTCGCTTTGGATGAGAATGACGAGATTTGCGGATATCAGTTCGTTCATCTGGGCAAATTCATGGACGAGATCAAGAAAGGTACAGATGCAAATGAGGCTCTTGCAAAGGTTACTGGTACTTATGGCCGTTTCAAACCAGAGGATGGCGCCGTTAAATACATCGACCCACGTCACGAGTAATTGATAGGAGGATATTAATATGATTAGAGAAGTAAAATTTGAATCACAGGATCGCCGTATGCCGCAGATCCTCAAGGTTCTCAACGAGAACGGTATCGCTTCTATCGAAGAGGCAAACCAGATTTGCGACGCAGCTGGTATCGACCCATACCTCGCATGTGAGGAGACTCAGCCTATTTGCTTTGAGAACGCAAAATGGGCTTATGTAGTTGGTTGCGCAATTGCAATCAAGAAGAACTGCAAAGTGGCTGCAGAGGCTGCAGAGGCAATCGGAATCGGACTTCAGGCATTCTGCATCCCTGGATCGGTTGCCGATGACCGTAAAGTTGGTCTTGGTCACGGTAACCTCGCTGCAATGCTTCTTCGTGAGGAGACAAAATGCTTCGCATTCCTCGCAGGTCACGAGTCATTCGCAGCTGCTGAAGGTGCCATCAAGATTGCAGCTAAGGCTGACAAGGTACGTAAGGAGCCTCTCCGCGTAATCCTCAACGGTCT
>JALFNZ010000038.1 GCA_022774085.1 Bacteroidales bacterium | reverse complement strand
GCCGGTATTGTCAAAACTCATTTTCACCCTTGACATGTTCATGGGACGTATTGAGATATTCCCGCTTCTGGTGGCTGTTTCAATGATTTTTGAAAGGAGGAAATAATGGGACACAGTGATTTCCTATATACTTCCTTTCTGAAACGTTTGCACTTTGAGCCTACGCCCTGCCAGGACGGTCTCTTGAGGAAGATGGCTGATTTCATATGCTCTGATGATGGAGACATTCTGGTGGTGAATGGTTATGCAGGTACTGGTAAGACCACTGCAATAGCTTCTGTCATAGGGACTTTAAGGGAATTGAAAACCAAGTGCGTGCTGCTTGCCCCGACCGGACGTGCGGCAAAAGTCCTTTCTTCTTATGCCCATCAGCCTGCATATACCATACACAAGCACATCTACCGTCAGCGAGCAGTCGGAGGTGACGGGTTCGGTGAATTTTCACTTGCTCCGAATAAAGACAAGGATACGCTGTTCGTGGTGGACGAGGTTTCTCTTATCGGTATAGATTCTTCTTCACAGCAGAGCACTGCTGCTTTCGGTTCCGGCAATCTTCTGGAGGATTTGGTAAGGTTCGTAAGGAATGGGACCGGCTGCAAGGTTGTGCTCATCGGAGATTCGGCACAGCTGCCTCCAGTCGGTCTGGATATGTCACCTGCTCTGTCACGCGAATATATGTCAATGATAGGCGGAGTGGAATTTGTAAATCTGACCACAGTCGTAAGGCAGAACCAGGAGTCAGGCATTCTGTACAATGCCACCCTGGTGCGCAACCTGATATCTGAAATGGAATGTGGAATCGATGCCATTCCCCGTGATGAACTTGGGCTGGAAACTGCCCGTTTCGATGATATCAGGAGGATTGGCGGGGGAGAGCTTATTGAAACCATATCAGATGCTTATTCACGTTGGGGTGAGGATGAAGTCGTAGTTCTGTGCCGTTCCAACAAGAGGGCTATCAAATATAATCTGGGCATCCGTTCAACCGTTCAGTTCAAGGAGGAAAGGTTGGTCAGAGGTGAGAAACTTATGATAGTGAAGAACTGTTATCAGTTTATTGAGGGGATCGAGGGTATGGATTACATTGCCAATGGCGACATCGCCAATTTGGTCAGGATATCAAAGTATGAGCAGAGATATGGGCTGAATTTCGCTGAGGCAAGGCTCTCATTTCCGGACTATGACGATCAGGAAATTGTTGCCAAGGTGATTCTGGATACTCTTGAGTCAGAGAGTGCTTCGCTTACTTATGAACAGTCAAATCAATTGTATCTTGGTGTGAATGAGGATTATTCGCATATCACCTCCAAGAAGAAAAGGTATGATGCTGTAAGGGAAGACAAATATTACAATGCCTTGCAACTTAAATATGCTGAGGCACTGACCTGCCACAAATCACAGGGAGGTCAGTGGGAATGTGTATTCATTGATAATGCCTTCTGGCAGGAAGAACTGACTTTGGATGACCTGAAATGGCTATATACGGCACTGACACGTGCCCGCACTAAAGTCTTTCTGGTCAATTTTAAGGACGAGATGTTTGATAATTAGGTAAATAATATTTTACCCCCCCCATGAATTTTATGGAAGGCAATCTCAATGCGTGCCGGGGAGTCCGGGTAATTGAAAACAGTTATAGTGCCGCCGATGGACTCTATTATCTTTCTGTAGCTTGCTATGTCCGTGACTGAATTGTTTATGAACAAAATGACCTCTGTCTCCGTACTTTCAGCCCAACCGAATCCTATCTTGCCCTGACATGATAGGCATGAGCTGGAAATAATGTTGTTGATTATCTGGTTGAGTACCGAACGGTTTCCTTCAATCTGACATTTGTCCGGACCAGGAAGGAATTCAATCCTGTCATTGTTCCCGGCATCAACAGACTGATATATATAAATGGATTCCATCAGGGAGGCAACATCCATCAATGATATCTGGACATGCTTTTGTTCGCGGTTTTGGATGGTATCGCCCATGACCTCATCCAAAAGTGCGAGAAGTTCTTCATTGCTGGTGAGAACCTTTTCCTCATATTCAGTCTTCTGCTCAGGGGTGAGTTCATCGAATTTGTCAACAAGTGCCCTTGAATATTTGACAATTGTCCTGACAGGATTTTTGAAAGCATCGTTCATGGTGGCAAGGAAATGTTCCTTTTCGCTCACCTCTTCGCTCAGGCGGTATGCCTGGCGCAATTCTTCATTCTGCTGGTAAACATCGTCATTGAAATAGAAGAATCCGGCTTTTATATTAGATATGGTTTTATCGTGAGATTCTGCGCGTGGCACACTGATGGTATACATGTAGATTGCCCTCGGCTTGCTTTCTTCCGAAAGGTGTACCATAAGCTGGAAATCTGTCTCTCCATGGAAATCGTCGATGAAGAAATAGTTTTGTAATTTGCTTCGGCCCGGTTCCTCCACCTTCTGGAGCAGGGCTTCATAATCAAAGGTCTGACCTTCAGGGATGTGGAAGTCCCTGTAGAAAGAAGGCGAGAATTTTAAGGACTTGTCCGGGAGCAGTCTCCAAACATAGGCTTCAATATTGGACAAGGTGAATTCTACCTTTTTCTGGGAGATTTCTGCCTCCTTTGCTTTGTCCAGCAGAAGTTTTCTCTGTTTTTTCTGTTTCTTTGACATCACTATCGGAACGATGATGGCATATATGATGAACAGGACAATCAGCACGAATACAAGGAAATTTGTAAGGAATACAACAGTTCTTGACTTGTGCATCCGTGGCAGATTCACGAATTTCACACCTTTAGGGAAATCGCTCGCGTATGGATGGATGTTCTTGGCAAGACGCCAGTCCAGCCAGTAATCTTTCTTGAGCTTGCTCCACGGAATCTGACTTGGAGATGTACCAGACAATAGTTTGTCCACAACCGGATGAATCTGCTTCATCATCGAAGGGTAGGTGGTCATGTAGCCTCCGAGATTATAATTGAGAGCGTTAATCAGCGGAAGATTGAAATACTCCGGAGTCATGGCAAAAAATGGCCCGATATTGTATGTCATGACATTATGGGCATAGGGGTCATCTTTCAAATGCAGGAATGACGTGCTCTGCTGATTTGTGTTGAACACCCATTTGATATCCAGTGCTCCGGGAATTTCCGGATTGCGCTTGTTTTTTTCCGGTTCCATAAGGCTCATCGGCACAAGGACAACGCGAGGGTCCCTGTTCAGCTTTTTGTGGATCCTGTCTATCTGTTCCAGATGCAGGTTCGGAACATAGTGCTCGGGATCGTCACCGATTTCTTTCAGGATAACATCCCTTATATGGTCGTCGATATATGTGCTGTCCATAACGGTTACAACATAGTTCGAGAACCCCATCTCCTGGATGAAATCTATGTTTTTCTTGACTTCAGGTTCAGATTCCATAACCACGACATTTGGCATGTTTACCAGCAGGTCCTTCCACTGAGGATATGTCACACCTACGCACAGGATTGGCTTCTCTTTCAGATATGGATCGTCATATTGCGCTATACAATGTGAAATGTAATCTCCATAAGTTATTATCAAGTCAGGCTCAACTTTCTCCTGTCGCATTCTCATCATTGCATTGCGCAGCTGGGATGTGTATGGCTGCTCATACAGGGGATGGTAGAAGAAAGGTTCAGGTCCTCTATAGGTCTGGTAGAAATGGAGGTTATAGCGGGTTGTATCGGAGAACTCTTCCATGCCTGCCTTTACGAAACTCTGCCAAATCTGGCTCCTGATTTCATGAGGAAGGAGGAACACGACCTCCATCTTCCGGACTTCTTTCTTGCAAGAAGGAAGAATCAGAAGAAGTATCAGGAGGAATGTCAGAATGTTTAATCTTTTCATGGCAGTTTTATTTTGAAAACAGACCCTTCTCCCACTTTGCTTTCAACAGAGATTTGTCCGCCCATGATTTCAACGAATGTCTTGCAGATATAAAGACCCAGACCGCAGCCAGGTGTAAAGCTGTCAACCTTGAAGAAACGGTCAAAAAGGAGCTCAAAGTACTCAGGAGCAATGCCTATGCCCTCGTCCCTGACCACGATTTCAGCAGAAAAAACAGAATCATCGCACTTTGCCCATCCCACTGTTACCTTGGATGACGGATCTGAAAAACGCAATGCATTTGAAAGCAGGTTTTCGATGACAGTTTTCAACATATCAACATCTGCCATGACAAACAGACTTCTGTCACACTGCTCCAAAACGATGCGGTCATTTTCATCCTGCTCCAATTCGTAAATATGTTCCGGCACGATGATGTCAGAAAGTCTGTATTTTTCGATCGCGGGGTTGATGAGTCCCTTTTCAATCTTATTGCTGGTCAATATATTGTTGATGGTATTCTGGAGTATTGCAGTGTTTTCCTTGATGGTGTTGCCATATTCCTTGATTTCTTCCTCATCAAGTGGCATGTCAACCATGGCAAGCAGCTGGCTGTAGCCCACCACGGAGTTGAGCGGTGTCCTGATTTCGTGGTTCATGGAAGCTATGAATCCTTTCCTTGTTCTGACCGAATTGATAAGACGGTTCGTTTCAGCTGCCATGGCCTCTACCTCCTTCTGGGATTCGATGTTGATTATGATACCCCTTCGTACTATCTTGCCGTTTTCTCTGCTGACTGTCATCCTGAGTTCATACCAGGTTGCCGGTTTGTCATCTATTGAACAGTGAATCTGAAGGTTGTAGTTTCCAGGCTTGCCGATGTGGAGGAAATTATGGAGCTTGTCCATGAAGAAATCGCTAGTGGAAATGCGGTTGAACTGATTCTCGTAAGTATCGCCTTCTTTGTATTCCCAAGTTCTGAAATCCGCGATTGCCATCATTTGTTCGAGGGTTTTGTTGTTGCTGATGGTCTCATTGGCATAGTCACGGAGTTTGATGGCATTTTTTCTGGCTCTTCTGCTATAGATGAATATGACGATTCCGCTCCATATCATCAGCAATGCCAAACCGATTATTATTGCATAAACAAGAATATTGTAAAGCTGAGGATTCCTATCTTCGAGTTTGTCGTTATGCAGGGATACAAAACTTGGTACGAGGTTGACATCAAGCCCCATCGGACGGAGAACATCCCAGTTGATGTTCCAGCTCGGCAGACTCTCGATCAATCCGATATCTTACGGTTTCGCTCCTCTCAAGATGCGTAAACCGGCATTCACCGCATCCTTGATCTGGTCTTGCGCGGTCGAGAAATAACCTCCGACACATTTGGGATTTACAAGGAAATCTTCTGCCACCATTGTAAAATATGGCATGAAACTCGGTCCTTCTACCAGACCACGTGTTTTGTTGTCGTGTTTGCTTTGAATGAAATAGTTTGGAGATTTCTGAGGATAGAATGCCCACGGTGTGGCAATCTGGTTGAATGTCGTAGGGACATTCCATTTGGGATTGATCACTGACCTGCAGGAGAATACGATTTTGTTTTGTTTCTGGGCGAAAGCATTCAGGGTGCCTTCATCCACTTTAGGCTCAAGGTTATTGTAAAAGCGTTTCGGGTCAAGCATCCCCATCTGCCTGACCAGTTCGTTATATGCAATCCTGTCATTCCAGAGTGCCTCTACATCGAGCATTGTGATGAAACGATGGGCCTGGAGTGAGTAGAATTCCGGGGTGCGTATGTATTCTGTGATTGCCGGTGTGATGGCATCTGCCATTTCAAGAGTTTCCTTGAGATGGAGAGGATTGAGTATCTGCACCATATTATCCGTCCTTCCTCCGTTGTAATCATTCTCCAGCATTTCATACTGATATGGAAGGAATTTATCTGAACGGAGGCCGAAGCACACAATTGGAATTGATGTGATTACAGGACTTGTGATTGTGGTGAGCAGCCATTTGTTGATGTCGCTATATGAAATGATAAGGTCCGGTTTCTTACCTTGGACACGAAGCTTCATAATGAGTTCAATGAACATCGGTCTTTCAGTGGATTCGTACCTTTCTGTGGCATGTGCGTAATGGACTTCGACATTTCCCTTGATTCCCTGGCGCCGGAGCTCTTTGATTACGAGCCCCGTCCATTCTTTATACACAGGATCGGATTCGTCTGTCGGCCAATATATGAGCACATTGGCTTCAATAGTATCTCTTCCGATTGCTCCCTTGCATGGAATACAGCCAAGGAGCAGACAGACAACTGTCAATGCCAGCCCGATAATCCTATGTCCTGATTCTGTTCTCACCATCAATATGTAATACCCAAATCTAATTACAAATTTACATAATATTTCAGATATCCTTTCATTTGTTGATGGAAAAATTTCTTTTCAAATAAATCTTGACTCTGTCCTTCGGGCTCCGCTCGATATGAAAGTTGTAATTATCCTACAAAAATAATAACTTTGGCCCCCATGAAAATCAAACAGATGAAAACGATAATAACCCTTCTGACAGCACTTTCAGCGATGGCAATCAGCGCCTCCGCACAAGAATTCAACAAAATCCCGACAAAGTGGAAATGGCTTGACAATAAGGAAGTTATATTTACATATGACGGTACCTTCACAGACAGTACCGCCTTTGTCGTGGATGCCTCGAACGGCCACAGACGCACCTCGGTGACAGCACCGGAGAAATATTCCACCTTCCCCATAAATCCCGAAGGGGCCATCAACCTCACCTTTTCCCCGGATTCGTCGATGCTTGCCTATACCAAGGATAACGATCTGTATGTCACTGAAATAGCAACAGGCAAACAAACTAGGCTTACCAACGATGGCTCCGACCTCATTCTCAACGGCTATGCCTCCTGGGTTTATTATGAGGAAATTTTCGGACGTCCTTCAAAATATCGTGCATTCTGGTGGTCTCCCGACAGTCGCAAGATCGGCTTCTACCGTTTCGACAATTCAGAAACACCGCTTTTCCCGATCTATTCGGCAAAGCCTGATTACAGTACATCCGGACCGAAAGTCACCGACTTGTCCGTGGGCGGCTCGCTCAAGGAAACTCGTTATCCGAAGGCCGGACAGGACAATCCAAGGGTCCGCATAGGAATGATTGACCTTGACATGATGGAAAACGGTGAGGTTCCTGATATCGTTTGGGCCGATTTCAACGAAAACGATGACCAGTATTTCGGGACTCCTTTCTGGGGACCTGACAGCAGGGAATTCTTCATCTCACGCATGCCTCGTCTTCAGAACACCCTCGACCTGTACAGTGTATCGGTTGCGGATGGCAACAAGACGCATATCTACCACGAACAATACAGCACTTGGATTGACTGGATGGACGGCGTAATATTCACTGACAAAGGACTTTATATGGTCCGCAATTTCGAGACTTCCTGGCAGCAGGTGTATTTTCTTTCATATGACGGCAAGCAGTTCAGGCGTCTGACAGACGGAACGAACTGGTCCGTGTCTCTGATTCGCGTGGATGAGAATAAAGGTGATGTATATTTTACCGCGAAGCGTGATGCAAGCGTCAGACAGGCTTTGTACAAGGTTGACAGGAAAGGAATCGTGGTGGCTTTGACAGACCCGGGATACAATGTCACAGGCGTATCATTTTCTCCTGACGGGAAATATTTTGCGGCATCATACTCTAATTTGACCACTCCAACGAGAGTTGCTGTGTTCAAGAATGCTTCCAAGACGGTTTCCCGGGGACATGGCGGGGATATAGCTTCTGCAAATCTGACTAATCCTTCGGGAAAGATGGATGGACTTGTTGTGGCTGATTCGGCTCCACAAGGCTGTGACCTTTCAAAATATTCGCTTGCACAGCTTGTCCACATTACTACCAATGACGGATTCACCCTGCCTGGCATGATACAATATCCTTATGGCTTCGACCCCGCTGCCAGATATCCTGTGCATGTGGATATTTACGGAGGACCTGATACTCCGATGGTACGTGACCGCTGGACAATGCCGACAGAGGACAACCAATGGTACAGTGAGAATGGAATCATTCAGATAACTGTGGACCCGAGGGCTGCCGGACATAATGGACGTGAGGGTCTTGATATGATTTACAAACGCCTGACTGTCAATGAGGTGAAGGATTTTGTGGCTTGGGCTGACTGGCTGAAGTCATTGCCTTATGTCCAGGGGGACAAGATTGGTGTTGAGGGCTTCTCCTTCGGAGGGACCATGACAGCAATGCTGCTCTTCCAGGCTTCGGACAGCTACCATTACGGAATTGCCGGTGGGGGAGTGTATGACTGGGGACTGTATGATTCACATTATACAGAGCGTTATATGGACACTCCTCAGAACAATCCTGAAGGCTATGCCTCGGGATGTGTCCTGAATTTTGTCAGGGGTTACCCTGTTGACTTCTGCAGTCCTTCAACAGAGCCTAAGATGCTGAAACTCACTCACGGAACCGGAGATGATAATGTGCATTTCCAGAACACCCTGCTCCTTGTCGATGCTCTTCAGAAGGAAGGAAAAGTGTTTGATTTCATGATTTATCCTGACGGCATGCACGGCTATCGCGGCTATCAGGGAACTCATTTCCTCAATGCCAACCGTGCATTCTGGCTCAAATATCTAAAATAGTCCTGTGCCGCAGATTATCGGGGTGTGCCTTGCAGATTTGATGACAAGGCGCACTCCGGATGCTGTCACTGGTTCGAATTGCAGCAATCTCTTGTAACCGATGGTGGTACCGGAAGCAGCTTCAATCCAAGTGCCGTCGTCGCCCATGTACTCAAGAGAAAACTCTTCGACTCTCTGTCCCTGACTGATGTCTTCCTGAACCATGAAAATGCTGAAATTCACGCTCTTGTCCCATGTCCATTCAATGCCTCCCCAGTCACTTTCGCTCTTGTCGAGGCTTGAGGAAGAGGCTTCCTTAAGAAAGTCATGCGCGAAAGTCTTCTTGCGCAGCTCTGCAAAATCAAGCAGACTTTCCACTTCATCTGCTCCGAAACGTCCGGTCTTGTCAGGCGGAACGTTCAGCAGAAGGTTAGAGTTTCTGCCTACTGATGTGAAATAAATATTGAGAAGCTGTTCGGCCGATTTGGTACATCCGTCATCCTTTGATGAATAGAACCAGCTCGGGCGGATTGAAACATCGGTTTCAGCAGGGTACCAGACCAGAGTCCTGGCCTTGCTTATGACCTCCCTGCTGCCCAGATCCTTGTCCATGGTCACTCTTGTAGGCGGCATGATCAGTTCCTTCTGGGAATTTTCTGCAATCATGACCGGATCAAGCTTGTCATTGGGCACGACACTCCACTCGGTTTTTCGGGCAATCCCGCGTTCATTGCCCACCCAGCGGACATCCGGACCCATGATCGAGATAATAGCCTGTGGCTGAAGCTCACGGATGAGCTTGTACCATCTGTTAAAATCATATTCCTGTTTCTTTCCGTTCGGACCCTCCCCGCATGCTCCGTCGAACCAAACCTCCGCAATGGGACCGTATTGAGTGAGAAGCTCAGTCAACTGATTGACAAAGAAATCATTATACTCCGGAGTCCCATAGGTCTGTTCATGCATGTCCCAAGGTGAAAGATAGACTCCGAAAAGCAAGCCGTATTTCCGGCATGCTTCGGAAACTTCCTTTACGACATCGCCCTTGCCGTCCTTCCATGGTGATGCAGTCAAATCATAGTCAGTATAGGCTGACGGCCAAAGACAGAATCCGTCATGGTGTTTGCAAGTGAGCAGAAGACTTCTGAAACCGGCCTGTTTGAGGATGCTTACCCACTGCTCCGGGTCGAAGTCAGTAGGGTTGAAAAGCTCCGGATTGTCGCTTCCGCTTCCCCACTGCTTTTCAGCAAAGGTGTTGAGCCCGAAATGAACGAATGCAGTCAACTCCAACTTCTGCCACTCCAGTTGTCTTTGGCTCGGAACCACATGTGCGGCTTTCCATACAATGTCATCCATCGAATCTGTCGGATAGATAGCCACGTAGTTGTAATACTTTTCGGCAGTCCTTCCGCACGAGGGCAGAAGGACCACCAGACCTGCCAGCAAACAAATGACAAGTTCCTTAAAATGAGATATATTATTCATTTTCATACCCTTCATTCTGGCTGAGTTCAGGGTTGAGTTTAATCTGGTCAAGAGGAACCTGGTCGAGATAATATTTGTCATGCCAGCCCTTGCCGCTTGCAAGAGGGCTCGGATAGGTGAAAATCCAGCCGCTACCAGAATTGTCAGGTGTAGCCTGTCCTGTAGCCTTTATTTGTTTATAGTCAACGAATTGTCCGGTGTATGCTCCGGTGCCGTAAGGGATGCCTTTTGCCTTTACCCATGCACCGCACTGCTGTCTGTTTATGAAATATGGAGCTTTGTGCCAGCGGCGAACGTCATAGAACGAAAAGCCCCTTCCGATGAGTTCAATAAGTCTTTCACGACGAATCTCCCAAAGTACTGGATCGACTTCGTAATTTGTTCTGGCATCATAACCCTGGGTCCATGCTGCAGTCCCTTTGTCGCGGTCAGGATCCCAGTTTGCATCAATTTTTGAAACTACCATGTCAGCCACACCGCTGCGTCTGCGCAGCAGGTTGATGCTCCTGTCTGCTGCTCCCTGGTCGAAGATGCCGAGTTCGAAGGCAGCCTCCGCATAATTCAGGAGTACCTCCGATATCAGGAAAATCGGTTTGTCGCTGGTCTGGTTGCTCTTGTTGAGGCCCTTTTCCCATGCTGTGTAATGCTTCCAGAAATAATAGCCAGTGAGGCATCGCATGTAATTGTCTGTCTGACTGTATTTTGTGATGTTCGGAGCCGAGTGCTGCATCGAATTGGTGTGGTTGTGTCCGGGCACTCGCTTGCTGCCGAGTCTGACTTCTCCGCCGCCGTCATAGCATTTGATGTTCGGACCGAAATAGTCGATGTATTTGCGGAATTTGATTGAATCAGCCTCGGTAATCGTGTAGTTTCCTTTGCCGTTGAGGCTTTCTCCCGGTCTCCAAAATGTCCACTGGGCGAAGGTTGTGACATTGTCAGGATCGCTGAATTTGCCGACTTTGGCCTGTACCGGAGGCTGGAATGCAATCGGAAGACGTGGGTCGCGGTTGTCATAGACATCCCATAGGTCCTTTCCTTCACCGCCCTTGTACCCGGATTCAGCATTGGCAATCGGAAGGCCGTTCTGCATGAGGAAGAGGTCGATTGTGGCCTGAGGGGCATCTGTCGTGTGTGACGCCACATGGACAAAATCGCTGAAACGGTGCATAAGGACGCCGTCAACGTATTCTTTGTACATGATGACTCCGGCAGCACCTTTAAGGCTCTCTGTGGTTTCTTCATTGTCCCAGCCGGCAGCAGGATAGCTGTCATTGCCGTTTCCGGTGTAAAGTGTAGGATAAGATGCCATGAGTTCCTCGGATACCTTCACGCATTTGCGGAGATATTCCTGATAAGGTTCATCCAGCCCATGATATTTTGCAAATGTTCCTTCCCTGAGCAGGAAGCGGCTGAGTGCTGCACGGCAAGCATCTGCAGTGACAGGATTATCACCGTCACGTGAGCAGTCCCCGATGTTTTCAATCGCATATTCAAGACGGGCGATTATGCTGTCTGCCACTTCTTTGCGTGGTGTGCGCGGACCATATGCCTCAGGGCTTTCGTCATTGAGGACGGTATTGATGTAAGGGATGTCGCCAAAGCGTGCGACCAACTCCATATACCACCATGAGTGGAAGAAATAACCTACTGATTTCCAATGCTTTTTCTCTGCCTCGGCAAGGTGCCCGTCGTCAAGATGGCTGAGCATGATGTTGATTGTGCGGATGGGGCCGAAATCCCAGTATTTGCTACTTGTGACCGTTGCCACGGTCTGCATCGCATAGGGGTTCTCCCACAGGTCGCGGTCGGAGAGGATGCCGCTGAAATGGTCGGCGTAGTACTGGCCGTTCGCGTGATATTTCCCGTCACTGAAATTGGAACTTATCCTTTTGTCTGTGAAAAGGGAATAGCACTGGTACATATAGGATTTGTAGTTCTCATAAGTCATGAAAGCATTGCTCTCAACCAAGGTTCCGGATGGATATTTATCCAGGAATCCTTTCTCGCAAGAACTTAACAACGTGAGAGCTGACAGGCTGATTATCAGTATTTTATATATATTGTTCTTCATCATATTCATTTTTAGAAAGTTATATGCGCTCCGAATGACCATGTGCGGTAGAAAGGATAGGCCCATTTGAGGGATTCCGGATCATAACCCATCGGGAGTGAGGAAATCGTGCCCAGGTTCTCGCAGCTGAAATAGAAGCGGAGATTGTCGATGACCTTTGTGCGTGAAAGCAGGGCCCTCGGGAATGAATAACTCAGTGTGAGATTCTTCAGACGCAGATATGCACCGCTCTGCATATATTTGTCGCTCCTTCTCATATTGGATTCTGCATTTTCAGCCTGACCATAGATACGTGGCAGGCTTGCATCTGGATTTGCTTCAACCATGTAGTCAGGGCTTTCAGGATCATAACTTTTGGCCGTCCAGTAATTTGTCTGGTTGCTATATACTGCTGTGAACGGAATGTCGCTCTTGACAGAAGTTCCGAAAGGGAAGATTGCGCTTTCTGGAAGGAATACGTCGCGTTTGCCCACTCCCTGAAGTATCATGCTGAGTTCCAAGCCTTTCCATGACAGACTCAGGTTTGCGCCATATTCGAATCTCGGGGTTGTGTTACCTATGATTTTCCTGTCACCAGGCTCATCAAGGGTATTGCTTCCGCTGTCAATCTTTCCATTTCCGTCCAGATCAACGAATTTGAGGTCACCAGGTTTTACGGTATATCCGTCAATGGAAGGAATTCCTTCCTTCAGCGCCCAGACACCTGTCTTTGCCTGTTCCGCATCGAAGTCGTTGATGGTGTAGAATCCGTCTGAAACAAAGCCCCATACCTCGCCGAGAGTCTTTCCATTGTAGTGGTAACTGAGGTTGTTGCTGGTGTTGTTGTATTTGGTAATGAATGACTTATGGTCATAAAGATTGAATCCGACATTGTATCCGAAATCCCCGATCTGGTCGCGCCATCTGAGGGAAAGTTCCCATCCTTTGGTGTTCATGTCGGATACGTTCTGAAGCGGAGCCGATGCACCGACGGTGGAAGGAAGTTCCACTCCTGTGCCGAGCATGCCGACAGTTGAACGGCTATACCAGTCGAATACCATGGATAATCTGTCTCTGAATGCATTGAAATCCACACCGATATCGAAGGTATTCACGGTCTCCCATGTATAGTTTCCGCGGATAAGGCCAGGGGTGGAAATAATGTTCACCTTGCCACCGTTGTCAATCCATACATCACTTTCGCTTATTTTCATTCCGGCGATGAATCCGTAAGGTGAGATGTTCTGGTTTCCGATAGAGCCCCATGACGCACGGACCTTGAGGTTGTTGACAACAGAACGGCTCCATTTCATGAATGGTTCCTCGCTTATTCTCCATGCACCTGAAACAGAAGGGAAGAATCCGAACCGATTCTCTTTCGGGAATTTGCTGGATCCGTCATAACGGGCATTTGCCTCGATGAAATATCGGTTTTTGTAATTATATGACAGTCTTCCGAATACGCCCAGGACGCTGTATTCCGACAGTCCTTCGGAAACTGTTCTTGTGCCAGTCCCTCCCTGAAGCGAAGGCACGGTAATCACCGACTGGCCCAGAACGGTGTTGTAAACGTTGGTGAATGTGTCACTTTCTTGGTTGTATCCTAGGATGACACCAAGATTATGGCCGCTGATGCTCAGGTCATAGTTGGTATAGATGTTCAGAGCGTTGTACCTGTCTTTCGTTACATTGTATGTGTATTTGTCCTGGCCGTCTGCCGGCAGGGTGCGTACGGCAAGCTGAGGGTCTGCCACAATCTGCTGTCCTGAGTAGGCATTGTATTGGAAGTCCCTCTGGCGGTAGGTGTATTCCGCTGTGATTCTCCATCCTTTGAGCGGATGGATTATAGTTTTGAGGGCAATCCTCGGAGTGGTGGTGAGGGAGGTCGCTTCCGGCTGGTACAGACATGCATTGCGAGGGGAGTCAATGAGAAGGTCTTCCGTGGTGCCGATAATCTCCTTTGGCATGTAACCTTCAGGATACCAGTTGATAAGCCTGACTGAATATGGATCACGGAATGTGACGGAGATGTCGCTGCGGTTCTCATAGGTATAATATACCGTGGCTTCCTGGGTGAACCATTTGGTGACATCGGATGCAATGTAGGCAGTGAATGCCTTTCGTGAATATGCATCTTTCTTGCTTACCATCGGGCCGTTTTCATTGCTGAAATTGCCGCTCAACCGATAGCGGATGCGGTCGGTACCTCCCGAGATGGAAAGATTGTGGTTGTTCAGGAATCCGGTCTCAAGTGAATTGCCGAGTACATCACCCTCTTTGAGGTAATATACCGCACCGTCTTCATCCTGGTATATACCATTGTCATATACCCCTGGAAGGCTGCCTTGTTTGTAAAGGCCGAGAAGCTCTTCCCATCGGGTAATCTGACCGTGTCCTGCCCAGTACTGACTGCTGAATCCGGCCTCTTTGTATGCAGCAATATATTCCTCGAGGGATGCCTGCTGCGGACGGGCTATGCTTCTCTCGAAACCCAGGTTGAAACTGTAATCGATGTGGAATCCATGATTTGCTTTCGGATGTTTGGTAGTTATGAGGATGACTCCACCTGCCGCACGCGCTCCGTAAATTGCTGCAGATGAGGCATCTTTAAGGACGGAGATACTCTCGATATCCTCAGGGTTGAGGGCGTTGATGTCTCATTCAGTATTGTCGATAAGGACAAGAGGGGAGCCTCCGTTGATGCTGAGCTGTCCTCTGATGTTCAGGCTTTTGAATTGTCCGGGTGCTGAATTTCCTGATATGGAAAGACCTGGAATTGCTCCCTGAAGGGCTGCTCCGATGCTGGTGAGCGGTCGGTCTCCGATGACTTCTTCCATGTTGACCTGTGAAACTGCTCCGGTAAGGTTTACTTTTTTCTGCTGCGCGAATCCGACAAACACAAGTTCGTCGATGCTCAATGTGTCAGCCAATGACTCCTGTGCAGTCGCTGCAATAGGCATTGTCAGAATTGACAAAATCAAGGCAGTTTTAAATAGTTTGATTCTCATTATTGAATAGTTTTGTTGTTTTCTTTCCGGCAGTTTCCAAGTGGTGGAAGTTCCCTGCCTGTGGGTTGGTTAATGCCGTGGTTAACAGCTTTCCATGCAGCTGATACGATGCTTTGGTCGCTGTCTGTAAGACGGGCGCTGTTTTCCTTGAATTTTCGCAGGGCGGTTTCAAGGCTGCGTTCCACTTCTGCGTTCTTTTCGCAAAACAGAGCAACGCGGTTGACCATGTTCTGGGCTGCTGATACAATCTCAGCTATGTTGTCCATCTGTTCCTTCTGGACCCAGGCCGTGCGGATGAGCCTCAGGAAGGGGATGAGGGTTTCCTCTGTGGTAATCAATACATTCTGTCTGAATGCTTTGGCAAATATCTCACTGTCCTCCTGCTTTGCGAGCTGGTAGGCTCCATAGTTTGGAATGAACATGATGATGTAGTCAAGGGTCTTTCTTCCCACTACATATTTCTGATATTCCTTGCTTGTGAGTTCCCTGATGTGGTTCATCACCGACTCAAGGTTTCGTCTGGAGGCATCTGCGCGTTCTTGGTCAGTTTCAGCTTCAAAATAGTCTGAAAGGGCTGTAAGCGATACCTTAGAATCTATCAGTATGTCTGTGTCATCAGGGAAATGTAGGGCGAAGTCCGGCCTCATGGTCTTTCCGGTTTGTTCATTCACTATCCTGTTTCCTTTCCTGTCGCGCAGCCATACCTCCGAATCATAGTCATGACCTTCGCGCAGGTTTTCGCTTTTGAGAATATTCTCAAGAATGGTCTCTCCGAAAATTCCCTGCATCTTGTTCTTGCCCTTCAGGGCATTGGCCAGATTGTCGGCAGTCATGCCTATTGACTCCGTCTGTTCCTTCAGGTGCTTGACTGTCTGGGCAAACTGGGTCCTGATGGAAGTGCTCTCTTCCGTCTGGGACTTTTTCTGGGCATCGAAGGCCTCCTTCATGTCCTTTATGTCCTTGTCCAGACTGCCTGTGATGGCTGCCATCGTCTTTTCAGCTTCCTTTCTGAGAGATTCCTCTCTGGCCCGGAGGGATTTCTCATTTTCTATGGCCAGGGCGTTCTTTGCTGCTTCAATTGCTTCAGCCTGAGCAGTTCTCATTCTTTCGAGACTTTCCCTGTATGTCTGCTTTTCGTTCTCTCTGAGGATCTCAGAAGTTTTCAACTGGGCCTGAGTGCGGATCAAATCTGCTTTCAGACGTGAAATTTCCTCTTCAAGAGGGGCTTTTTTCCTTCTGATTATATAAGAAGAAACAGCTGCGGCAATAAATGCTGCAGCCATGAACAACAATATGTATAAAACTATTGTATTCTCCATCGAGGCGTTCCTGTTATCTGCGCCTCATTCCACGCATCATGTTGCCCATATTGGCTCCCATGACGGTTTTCATCATCTTGCGTGTTCCTTCAAACTGTTTGAGCAGCTTGTTCACCTCCGGAAGCGATGTACCCGAACCATCCGCAATTCTTTTCCTGCGACTTCCGTTGATGATTTCAGGGTGTTCCCTCTCCTCAGGTGTCATTGAAAGGATAATTGCTTCGATGCCTTTGAAAGAATCATTGTCGATATCCACGTCTTTCAAAGCCTTGCCCATGCCCGGAATCATTGATGCGAGGTCCTTGATGTTTCCCATCTTCTTGATCTGCTGAATCTGATTGTAGAAATCCCACAGGGTGAATTTGTCCTTTGCGAGTTTCTTTTTCAGCTCACGGGCCTGCTGCTCATCGAATTGCTCCTGTGCCTTCTCCACGAGGGAAACCACATCACCCATGCCGAGGATACGGTCTGCGATACGGGCCGGATGGAACACATCGAGAGCTTCCATCTTCTCACCTGTACTCACGAACTTGATAGGCTTGCCGACAACGGCTTTGATCGAAAGGGCTGCACCACCACGGGTGTCACCGTCCATCTTGGTAAGCACGACACCGTCGAAATCAAGCCTGTCGTTGAATGCCTTGGCGGTCTCAACGGCATCCTGTCCGGTCATGGCATCCACCACGAACAGGGTCTCTGTAGGTTTTACGGCCTCTTTCAGCGACGATATCTCATCCATCAGTTCCTTGTCCACAGCAAGACGACCGGCGGTATCGACGATTACGACACTGTATCCTTCGCTCTTAGCCTTGGCGATGGCATTTTTTGCAATCTGGTTGGGATCTTTTACGCCTTCTTCCGAATATACAGGCACTCCGATCTGATCTCCAAGCACTTTCAACTGGTCAATCGCTGCCGGACGGAAATAGTCGCAGGCTGCAAGAAGCACCTTCATGCCCCTCTTGCTCTTGAGATTGAGGGCGAGCTTGCCTGAGAACGTGGTCTTACCGGAACCGTTCAGACCGGCAACCAGGACCACTGCAGGCTGTCCCTTGACATTGATATCGGACGAGGAACTTCCCATCAGGGCGGCAAGCTCATCGTGCACGATCTTGACAATCATCTGCTGAGGCTTCACGGCGGTGAGCACATTCTGGCCGATGGCCTTCTTTTTCACATCGTCACAGAACTGTTTGGCAATCTTGTAGCTGACATCGGCATCGAGCAAAGCCCTGCGGATGTCCTTCATCGCCTCCGAGATGTTTATTTCGGTAATCTTGCCTTCACCTTTGAGTATTTTGAATGACCTTTCAAGCCTTTCACTTAAGTTTTCGAACATAAATTATATAATTTTAAAATAATCATTATTTCTCGGAGCCTCGTCAAGCCTGTCGGAGAATACTGCCGGAGCAAGATCCTTCATGTTATACCGGCTTGCCATGACCTGACCGTAAGCACCGGTGCTGCGGATTGCCATGAGGTCGCCCCTTACACTCAGAGGCAGCAGCCTTCCTGCACCCCATACGTCACTCGACTCGCAGACCGGTCCAACAATGTCATAAGCCTGGTGCGAACCGAAGAACGGACGCATCTGTGCAGACAAGTTTTCGATTCTGTGGTAAGCTCCGTACAGAGCAGGCCTGATGAGGTCGTTCATTCCGGCGTCAAGAATGAGGAAATTCTTGGTCTCGCCGCTTTTGACGAACACCACCCTTGAAATAAGGGTTCCGCACTGGGCCACCATGGAACGTCCCGGCTCTACATGCACTGCCTGGTCCGGCCTTCTTGCGATTTTCCTGTCGATGGTGCTGAACCATGTCTCAAAATCAGGAATCGGATTGCCGTCCGGGTCATCATAATCGACTCCAAGACCTCCTCCAAGGTTTATATTTCTGATTTTCAGGCCGTTTTGCTCGAAGTAAGATACGATTTCGTTCACTCTCTCACACTCAAGGGCGAAGACTTCGGCAACCCGGGTGATTTGTGAGCCTATGTGGAAATGGAGACCTATGAAATTGATGTTCCTGCTTTTGTCAAGCAACTCTATCAGTTTGTCAAATTCGTGCTGTGAGATTCCGAACTTGTTTTCATATAGTCCGGTGGTCACATATTTGTGGGTATGGGCGTCGATGTCAGGGTTTATCCTGACTGATACGTTTGCAACCATATCATATTCCCTGGCCATTTCATTGATGACGAAGATTTCCTGGAGGGACTCGCAGTTGAAGGCTTCGATTCCAAGCTTCATGGCGTCGTGGATTTCCTTGTCGCTCTTTCCGACTCCTGCATAGACAATCTTGTCTGCGGGGAATCCACATTCATAAGCATGAAGGACTTCATTACCGCTCACGCAGTCCGCACCGAATCCCTTGGAACTTATATATTCCAGAATCCTGGAGTCGGCATTGGCCTTGACTGCGTAATGTACTCTGAGATTATGCCTTGCAGACAGTTCTGCAACGGTATCCACTGTCCTGCGCAGCAAATCCATATCGTAATAATAGAACGGGGTGGATATTTTTTCGAACCTTTCTATTGTACCTGAATCTAACATAAATGACATTTCTAACTAAAACGGTTGCAAAAATAGCGAAAAATTCGTTAATTTCGCGGCCTGATAACAAATAATGGAAAACTCATTGCGGAAAGAGCCGCATCGGGTTCCCGGTTTGAATGTTAATTTTTTTAAATACTGATGAAAATGGAAAAAGGACCTATTTCACAATTCATTACACACCATTATCGTCATTTCAACTCAGCAGCCCTTGTCGATGCTGCAAAAGCTTATGACGAGCACATGAAGAAAGGGGGCAAGATGATGCTTGCCATGGCAGGTGCTATGTCAACCGCCGAAATCGGACTCTCACTCGCTGAGATGATCCGTCAGGACAAGATTCAGATTGTGTCATGTTCTGCTAACAACCTCGAAGAGGACATCATGAACCTTGTGGCTCACAACCACTATTACAGGGTTCCTCATTATAGAGACCTCACACCGGCACAGGAGAAGGAACTTCTCGACAACCACTATAACCGTGTCACTGACACCTGTATTCCTGAGGAAGAGGCATTCCGCCGTTTGGAGAAACACCTCGTTGATATCTGGAAAGAGATGAAGGCAACAGGGGAGAGACTTTTCCCTTGGGAGGTTATCTACAAACTCATCCGCAGCGGCGTTCTTGAGCAGTACTACGAGATTGACCCTAAGGACAGTTGGGTACTTGCTGCCTGCGAGAAGAATATTCCAATCGTCGTCCCTGCATGGGAGGACTGCACCACTGCAAACATCTTCACTGCCCACTGTATCCGCGGCGAGTTCGAGACTTCGATGATCAAGAACGGTATCGAGACCATGATTTTCCTTACTGAGTGGTATCGTGAGAACTGCGGCGGCCAGGGAGTCGGCTTCTTCCAGATCGGTGGTGGTACTGCAGGTGATTTCCCTATCTGTGTAGTGCCTATGATGGCTCAGGACCTCGAGTGGCCTGATGTTCCGCTCTGGGCATATTTCTGCCAGATTTCAGACTGTACGACTTCTTACGGCTCTTATTCAGGAGCAGTTCCTAACGAGAAGATCACATGGGGCAAACTGGATGTTGACACTCCTCGCTTCATCGTTGAGTCAGATGCTACAATCGTGGCTCCGCTCATCTTCTCTTATGTTCTTGGCTGGTAAAGCCTCATAAGTTTGAACGGAGCCGTTTTTCTATCCCGCCTGCACAGCGGTATGGGAAGCGGCTCCGTATTTTTTTTCCGGAAACCGGGATTTGAACCCTTACCTTTAAGATTCTTATACCAAAATGTCAGGATTTGTAAATCTGGTCTTCAATATCGAGCTTTCGCTTATCGTCGGAGTAGTCACTTCATTGATTCTTGGCCTGCTTCTTCTGCTGATCAAAGTGCCTCAGACTGAGTACTCAGGGAAAATTGCACGTACGAAGAATACCATCTCCATATGTTTTCTGCTCTGTTCAGTGCTGTTTTTCATGACGTTACGGTATTCGGGGATTCCGGATTATGATAAGTTCTCTTCAATGATGCTCTTTGTCGTGACTAATCTCGCATCGGCAGTCCTGTCATATTCGCTTATCAACCTTCTGGACGAGTCCTATATTGAAAATGATAAATTCTATCTAAACGTCGGTCTGATAGTTGTCCTGAGCATCCTTTGGGTGAAATCGTTCTGGTGGGAGGAAAAATGGGCTAGACTTACAGTAATCGCAGTCTGTATCACTTTGTTCATAATACAATGTGTCATTCATATCGTCATGTTCAACCGTGTGTACAGGGAAAGTGTGAAGCAGCTGGAACTTTATTATGATGAGGAAGAAGACCAGAAAATTCGCTGGATCAGATTCTGCTACATCATAATGATGCTCACCCAGATGTTCATCCTGGTCTATATGACACTTCCGAGCGGCTTCATGAAGGTCTACGCAATGTTCTATTCTTTGTTCATGCTTTATTTCTCGGCCAATTTCATCTCATTCCTTGGAAGTCACAAACTTTTGCTGGATGCTTTCGCATATAAGACTCTTTCCGGACAGGACCTGCTTCAGAAAAGGTCCGATTACCGCCGGAGGATAGGCCGCAAGGTAACCCCGAACACGGAGGAAGACATGAATGATGCTGAATTCAAGAAACTTGAGCGCTCCCTTGACAGGTGGATGGACCAGAAGAAATACCGTGAGTATGACAAGAGCAAGGAAGAAATTGCCCTGGAACTTCATACCACGAAGGAGACTCTTCATATTTATTTCACCACTAAATTGGGTATGGACTTCAAGACTTGGAGGACTGAACTGAGAATCAATGACGCAAAAAAAATGCTCCTCGAAAACAAGGAGCTGTCCATCAATATAGTAGGTGAAATGTGCGGATTCAGCGACCGTTCGAATTTTCATCGCCAGTTTGTCAAGATTGTGGGATGTTCTCCGAAGCAGTGGCGTGAATGTGACGGCAATATGGACAAACTTTCCTGATTATTCCCTTTTCAGCTGGAAATTACAATCGTTCAGGAAGAAGGTTGCCGTTTTGGGATCGTATGATTCTCCTTTCCAATTTACTTTGAATTCCCTCAATTCAGATTGATATCGTCCTTCAGGGTCTGAAACCCTGATGCATCCGGTGACTGATTCCGTAAAGCCGGCGGCAATGATGGTGAACATACCTTCGTTGTTGGTGTACTGGCTTATCTGCTGGAATCCTTCAGTGTCGCAGTCCATGGTTATGCATATTCCCTCAAGGATGCAGTTGGTGCTGCGGTCCGTCACAATTCCGTTGATTATGAGTTTCCCAGTCTTTCCTTCCAAGTCTCCCTGTTCTTTGTCCAGGAGTGCCATACAGGAAGTCGCCGATATCATCATGATTATCGGCGATATAAGCAATTTTAATATATTCTTTGAAATCATTCCGGTCTAAAAATTACGTACATTCAGAACCGGCTCAGTTTTAGTACAGGCGCAAAGGTAACAATTATTCTGCTTTTTGCAAAATCACTCCTCCTTTGTAATAAAATGGGGCTGACTTTGGAGAGTCAGCCCCCGCAATATTTATGTTTAACAGAAAATCTCTTTCGGATCAAGTCCGAGGAGTTTCATTCTCTTGATAATCAGGGGCACTTCCTCTTCAAGGAACTCTTTCCTGCTTCGCTGCAGGACAATGTCCTTTGCGTCGGGGCTGATGAAATAGCCGATACCTCTTTTATTGTAGATGATGCCGTCGTTGGTGAGTTTTTCGTAGCTGCGCATCACCGTGTTGGGATTGACCCCGATTTCAGCACCGTAGTCCCTGACCGACTGGATTCGTGAATCAGGACCGAGTTCGCCGCTCATTATTTTCTCGCATATGGAGTCGCATATCTGAAGATATATCGATTTATTTGAATTGAAGTCCATAATTCTAATGTTTTAATGTCCTTACCCTGAAATATACCGCTACAAGAAGACCTGTCATCAGCACAAGGTCGGATACAGTGTCAAAGACTTTCAAATTGTTGAACAATGGTGAATTGAAAATGACTGATGGGTCGCTGATTTCTTCCAACGAGCCGGCCATGGACACCATGCTGTGGAGAACAACGGGGCTCACGATCATGCTTACACCCATGGAAAGGCCTATCAGACAGAGGATTGTCTTTGCGCTCTTGTTGCTCTTGAAGCATATTGCTCCGAGAAGGAATACAAGTATGCCATAGATATGGTCATCAATGAATGAATATGGTCTCATCATGTCGCTTATAAAGTCCGCAACTGCGATTTCCGGTATCTCGTTCAACAGAGCCGGAATACTTCCCAAAAGGGTGAAGAAAGAATCACCGCATCCCGGGTCAATGGCGCAGAGGATGGCATCAAGCCCGCAGTGGAGACCAAAGAAGATTACAGGAATCACCAAGGTCGTAATCAGCACCATTGAGAGATACTTCTCGAGCGTAGATGCCGGAATCATAAGCCATGCACTTCCGGAGCGTTTGTCGGTCAGATGACCATAGCATTTCGGAGGCATGGAAATCATCAGTACCAAATAGCTGATAGACAGAGTAGCAAATCTTATTGCCATGCCACTTCCATCCCATGTTCCGGAGGTGATGAGGCTGAAAAAGCCAATCAGCAGGTAAATTATCACTCCTGCAGAGGAAAGCAGAAGAAGGCTGAGCCCGAAGTTTGCGGCGGCACTGCAAAGATCGGAAACGAAATATTTTCCGAATCTTCTTATATTGAATATATCTTTCATCAGTATTGAATTTTTTTAGTTCTGAAATATACATAGGTCAGGCAGATTGCTGCGCAGACTGTCTGGAATACAACCCATATCAC
>JALFNZ010000037.1 GCA_022774085.1 Bacteroidales bacterium | reverse complement strand
GACCGATTCATCAAGGCAAACGGTCTTGCACCTACGCGCGACAAGTCCAAACGCAAGTATCATCGCGACCCGAGAATGTCCTCTGCGGAGATCATAACCATAATGATTTTGTTCCACCTGAGCGGATATACTCCTCCCCGTTCGGCAATATGTTGTTTATCATATTAATCTTGATTACCTTTGTCATGCCGGTAAGGCAAGGATATATTGTTAACCATCGAAGTCACACAAAATGAAGTAATTGTTTTTTGCGGCTATCGCTGCTACTTTGCTGCTTTCATCATGCGCAAAGCCTGATAAGTGCAAATGCTCATTCGAGCTGAATTCAGACATTCTTGGCATCACCATGAAAGATCAGATTATCAATCGTCCTGAAGACATGAAATGTTCTCAGATCAAGATTGAGGATATCAAGGGTGATATTGTGTCTGTAGATCTTTCAAAGATCGGTAAGATCAAGTGTGTAAACTATCACGAATAGTCTTGAAAGTTTTAGCTAGAATTTTACTGGGACTGGTTTTTGCCATCTCATCTGTAGCGAAGCTCTCCTCATTGGAGAGCTTCGAGTTATATATATTCTCTTTCGGTTACGCCGGTTTCGACCTGTGTTCAATTGCAGCCAGGCTTATAATCATAGCCGAGTTTCTGCTGGGAATTTTTCTTGCATTTAACATTCTGCCTCGGCTGACAAGATGGCTTACAGGCCTTTCTCTTGCAGGTTTTTCGATATTTCTTTTATGGCGTGCATTTATCGGTGATGTCGAATCATGCCATTGCATGGGCAATATGGTCGATATGAATCCTATGCAGTCGCTGATAAAAAATATTATCCTTGCCTTGTTGCTTGCATATGTATGGAAGGACCACGGTAGGATCTTGAAGCATCAGATTCCTGTTGCATGCATAACATCTGCAGCAATCATTATTGTCGTTTTTCTTGCTTTCCCTCCGGATTTCTACTACAGAGGATCATCAGAGTCACATGATCTTTCTGAAGAAGCTTTCCGACCTGTTGCTGACAGCCTGGGACTTTCGACCGGAAAGCGCGCCGTATGCTTTTACAGCGGTTCCTGCGAGCATTGCAAGCATTGTGTCTCAAAGATGGCCGGTATCATAAGCCGTCATTCGTTACCGAAGGATTCTGTTTTTGTCCTTTTCATGCAGACACATGAGAATCAGGATTCCGTGGCAACATCATTCTTTACAGAAAACGGGGAAGGACTTGTACTCCCGTACGATTATCTTCATCCGGTCGAGTTCATTCCGTTGACAAACGGTTCAATGCCGCTGGTTGTTCTTTTCGAAGATGGCGAACTGGTCAAGGAATATGACTATCTTTCCATAAACGAAAAGGAACTGGCCGCTTTTTTCAACGACAAGTCCCATTAAGAATTTTTCTCTGATTATTTCTATTTCACTACGAAATCGATGCTCTTGGCGGCGGGCGTAGTATTCGACCCTTTTGTAGCTGTAGGGAAGGCTACAATTGGGAAAAAATCCATAGTTGAAATGTAGTGATTATTAAAATAAAAATGTAATTTTGTGCGCATTTTGGGTGGTTATGACCCAAAATGCGCATTTATTAACAAGTAAACTGATCGAATATGGCGTTTTTGAATAAAAAGGACAAGTACGAGTGGAAGTTCGAGAACATCGGAGGCTCTACCAGAGTGAAGATTACTTCAGGTGAGGACATCGCACACCTCGGAGAACTTGACCCCAAAATGTGGACAGTGCTTTCATGTCCGGTGAGCGGTCTTGAAATTGATGAGCAAAGTCTCAGATACACAGACATTGACGGTGATGGGAAAATCCGTGTAAACGACATTATTCAGACATCACAATGGCTTGTGTCTGTGGTCAGGAATCCGGACCTTCTCCTTGACGGAGGAGACAGATTTGCAATTGACCAGTTCAACCTGGATAATCCTGAAGGACTCAAACTGAAGAATTCGGCGGAGCAGATTATCAAGAATCTCGGCAAGAATGAAGATGCAATATCAATAACTGATACAGCCGACATAGCGGCCATATTCGCAAAGACCAGATTCAACGGCGACAGCATCATCACAGAGGCAACAGCCGAGAATCCTCAGGACAAGGCAGCCATCAGCGCAGCCATTGCAACAATCGGAAGCGTAACCGACAGAAGCGGAGCTCCTGGTATCAATGCAGAAATGATCGAGGCATTCTATGCAAAACTTTCAGCATACAAGGCATGGAAGGAAGATGCAGTCGAAGCCCCTTACGGAGCGCAGACCGACAAAGTCCTTTCAGCATACAATGCATTGGATTCCAAAGTGAAAGACTTCTTCCTCCGTTCCAGGCTCGCAGCTTTTTCTCCATCATCGGCATCTGCCCTCGACATTCAGACTTCAAGAATCGAGTCAATCAGCGCCGAGAACCTCACATCAAAAGGTGAAGAAATCGCTTCATATCCGCTTTCACACATCAGCCTCAACAATACCCTTGACCTGAATGCGGGCATCAACCCTGCATGGGCCGCACAGTTTGAAATTATCAGGGAAAATGCCATTGCCCCGGGCAAGGAAAGCCTCACAGAGCAGGATTGGGATGCCATAGGAGCAAGTTTTGCGGCCTACACTGCATGGTGCTCGGCCAAGGCCGGCGCTGAAGTTGAGTCTCTGGGCATAGACAAGGTGAATGAGTTGCTTGCACAAGATAGAAAAGCTTCCCTGCTTGAATTGGTCCAGAGCGATGCAGCCCTCAAGGATGAGGCTGACAGTATCACTACAGTGGACAAATTCATCCACCTCTACCGTGACTTTGGAAGACTCCTGTGCAACTTTGTCACTTTCCAGGACTTCTACGACAAAAACCGTAAGCAACTTGCTGTATTCCAGTGTGGTACGCTTATCATAGACCAAAGGGCATGCAAGTTCTGTATGAAAGTTTCCGACATGAGCAAACACAATACCATGGCCCCCGCCAGCGGAATGTTCCTTATCTACTGTGACTGTACCACCAAGTCCAGACCTGGCAAGCTTCAGATCGTAGCTGCCGTAACAGTCGGAGAAATCGGCGACCTGACAGTCGGCAAGAATGCAGTATTCTATGACAACAACCAGGTTGAATGGGATGCCGTCATCACCAAGATCATCGACAACCCTATCAGCATTGCCCAGGCATTCTGGTCTCCATACAGGAGGATGGCTACTGCAATCGAGAACCTTATCAACAAAAACGCAGCGGACAAGGATGCCAAGATAATGAAGGATGCAACCGAGAAGATCAATTCCGCACCAAAAGCAGCTGAAACCGTAGACGGAAAACCAGCTGCACAGGCCCAGCCATTCGACATCGGGAAATTTGCCGGTATCTTTGCTGCCTTGGGTATGGCTGTCGGCATGATTGGTTCGGCTCTGGCATCAATTGCCAAGGGCATATATGCACTGAAATGGTGGCAGGTTATCCTCGCATTCGTGGGCATAATGCTCGTGATTTCCGGACCGGCAATGGTGATGGCGTGGATGAAGCTCAGGCGCAGGAACATAGCTCCTCTGCTCAATGCAAACGGTTGGGCAATAAATGCCTCATCCAAGATCAGCATCATGTTCGGTGAGACCCTTACAGACATAGCCAAGTTCCCTAAGCTCAATATGAAAGATCCTTATGCAAGAAAGGGCATAGCTCCTTGGAAGAAATGGACAATCTCAATCGTATGCATTGCAGTGGTTGCAGCAGCACTCTGGCTCTTTAATCTGCTTGCATGGGCAAAACTCCCGTCACCACTACCATGTTTCGGTGAGGAAGATACGGTTGAAGTTGTGGAAGTTCCTGTAACAGAAACTGAAGCTGAATAAATAATAACAGATGACAGATAATTTTTCAAAGGCCGCGGGACACGCGGCCTGTTTTGTGGCCTATGCGATTTTTGGCCTGAACATTATAATTTGCAAGGATTTGACAAGCAGCCACATCATCTCACCAATGGGGCTGTTCAGCATAAGGTCCGTGTCTGCCGGAAGCCTTTTCTGGCTGATTTCCCTGTTCATGCCAAAAGAAAAGGTTGACAGGAAGGACTATGTCAGGATATTCATAGCATCCATGCTCGGATTCTTCCTGTGTCAGATTTCATTCCTGATAGCGATTCCGGAAGTGACTCCTATGACCAGTTCGATTGTGAGTTCCCTCTCCCCCATCTACACGATGTTCATTGCAGCCGTGGCCATCAAGGAGCCAATTACCGTCAAGAAAGCAGGAGGAGTCCTGATCAGTTTTGTCGGAATCATGATATTGATATTCAACAGCATGCACTCAGCAGGGGCTACGGAAAACTCAATGCGTGGCATTCTTCTGATGATTGTCAACGGGCTCAGTTTTGCCCTGTATCTGGGCATTTTCAAACCGCTGATTTCAAAATACAGTGTGTGCACGTTCATGAAATGGATATTCCTTTTCTCCACCTTAGTATCTGTTCCGGTCAGTGCCGGTGAAATCGTTTCACTTGAATGGAGTACAGTGCCCGGAAAACTTATAGCCGAACTCGGATATCTTGTATTCTTCGCCACATTCGTAAGTTACTACCTCATACCGTTCGGACAGCAGCGACTCCGCCCCACCCTTGTGAGCATGTATGCTTATGTCCAGCCAATAATTGCCACGGGCATAAGCATTTG
>JALFNZ010000003.1 GCA_022774085.1 Bacteroidales bacterium | reverse complement strand
GCCCTCATGAAAGGCCAGTCCTCATCGTTGAGAACGGTTCCCGGAGTAGAACATCCGAATTTAACATTTGTATAAGGAAGATATGCAAGCTTGTCATCGTACTCCTCAGTAGCGATTTCCTGACCTACGAAAGTTCCACTTGTTCCATCAGCATTAGCCCAGTCCCATTCCAGGCCCTCAAGGAGCGGAGAATAGAGATTCTCGTCAACCCACCATCCTTTACGGACATCCGTATCAGGAATCTTGGCATAAAGAAGGTTGTTGATACATGAATATGTAGCAGTACCTGCTGAATAAGAGACAGCAGAGAATGAACGGATCCATGACGAAGATGTTGCAAAAGGGTACACCTCAGCAACTGTCGGAGACATATCATAGCCCCAGATCCAATTATGCTCATTTATATCCATGAACGTAGGATGTGAAACCTCCTCGATGGTTGCAGGAGTATAGCCCTCAACAGCCTTTGCAGCATCTGCTGCTGCCTCAGCCCACATTCCCATGTCAAGGTATGCACGTGCGCGAAGACCATAAGCCACCTGCTGGTCAATCTTGGCCTTGTCTGGACGGACATAGCCCTCAAGGTTCTCGATTGCAATGGTAAGGTCAGCAAGGATAAGGTCATAGACTTCCTTGACTGTTGCACGAGGATTATTGGTAAAGTCAACGTCCTCAGTTGTCACAATCGGAACGCAAGGCTTGTCAGCTGCAATCTGATAGTTGAACTGGAAGTAAGGCGCAAGGTGAAGGTAGCTGAATGCACGGATTGCATAAGCCTGAGCAACTTTGAACTTGATGCTCTCTGCCATCTCGTCATTGATCTCACCATACATTTTGATAAGGTCGTTGGCCCTTCCGATCTCGTCGTAGCAGCCACGATAGCGGATATAAGGATTGGCATAGTCTGCATTCCTTGAAGAATACTCCATGCAGGTAGAGAACCAGTTGTAGTTGTTGTCGGCAGTGGCGATATCCGGACCCTCAAGGTCATTCGAGAAGTCCATCATTACAAAGCTGAAGTCATCAGGACGGCTTGAAGAGAAGTTGCCATAAGAAAGCGGATCTCCGAGCTTTGTGAACATTCCCGTGAAAGATGCCTCTCCCCTTACAGGAAGAGCGTTTGTTGTTTCCTGAAGCTGTGACTCAAGCATTGAACCACCTTGTGGAACAATTTCGTCCATCATCTTCGTGCAGGAGCTTGCCGCAACCGCACCAGCGAGTGCGAGCATTGAAGTATATTTGAATATTTTCATTGCAAATTCCTTTTAACTGTTATTAGAATGTAAGGGTGATACCGCCAGAGATGTTACGCATTGCTGAGTAAGCACCTGAGTTCAGACCTGAACCGGAAGTATATGATCCGATACCCATTGAATAACGAGGATCGACACCTTTGCGGGCAGAAGCAACAGCAAGGTTCTCACCTGCGACATAGATTCTGAGAGCTCCGAGCTTGATCTTGTCAGTCCATTTCTTAGGGAAGGTGTAACCGATGGTCACGTTGTTCACACTAAGATAGTTGGAGCTTACGAAGAAGCGGTCAACTGCTGTCTGGCCGACAGTTGTGTCACCATCAAGACGAGGGATATTCGTGTTGGTATTGGTCGGAGTCCATGAGTTAAGAACATCTTTATGGATAGCACTACCAGCTGAAGCCTGGGTAAGCATCATTGCCTGATATGTACCATCGTAGTATTTTCCGCCAAGCTGATAAGAGAGCTGGAATGCAAGGTCGAAACCATAAGCATAGAATGACATTCCGAGACCTCCATAAATCTTAGGAAGGGTTGTTCCGCACTCGAACTGGTCAGCTTTGGTAATGTCTGTGGTTGTCTCAGTCTCACCGTTCCAGTTGCCTTCATCGTCGAGGACTTTCTTCAGATAAAGACCTTTTCCGGTCTCAGGATCCACACCTGCGTATTTCCTTACATAGGAATCGTAGAGGGAACCACCAATCCTGTAGATGTAGTTGCTTCCTTTGATACCCTCTTCAGCCACGCTCTCATCAAGGGCCAGAATAGTGTTCTTATAGTGGCTGAGGTTGAGGTTCCAGTCCCAACGTACATTCTTGGTAGAAATAATCTTACCACTGAGGACAGCCTCGACACCAATGTTGCTGATCGAACCAACGTTCACAGGAATCCTACCAGTAGGGTTACCTGACGAAAGCGGAACCTGCTTAGAGTAAAGAAGGTCTGAAGTGATTCTGTCGAAGAACTCAACTCCACCATTGAGGTAACCGTCGAAGAGTTCGAAATCAAGACCGACATTGAATGAGTGTGAAGACTCCCATGTAAGGTCTGGATTACCCTTTGAAGTAAGTGTCATTGAGTACTCCTTGGTCTCCTCATTGTATGAGTGAGAGTAGATATCGGTGTACAAGAATGAACCGATGTTATCATTACCCTGAACACCGTAGCTTGCTTTGAGTTTAAGAAGGTCAACTGCATCAACTCCGCTCATGAAACCTTCCTGGCTGATAAGCCATGCAAGACCGACGCTGCCGAAGTCACCCCAACGTTTGTTCTTAGCGAAGTTCGAAGAAGCATCACGACGATAAGAACCACTGATGAAATATTTGCCAGCATAGTCATACTGTGCTCTTGCAAGGAAACCCTGAGTCATATATGTTCCTGTGCTTGAAGATGCTGAGAGGTTAGCTTTACCATCAGCATTGTTGAGCTCACCTATGAATGGGTTGAAGAGGTGGTCGTTTGAGCCTGAGAGACTCTGTGACTTTCTGTTGTACATCTCATAACCTGCAAGAATCTCGAAGTTGTGGTCTGAACCGCCGAAGTCAGTCTTGTATGATACGAGGGCCTGGGTATTTACACCGAAAGTCCTGCTATGGCTTACATATACCGAACCGTCAGTTGAAGCGGATGAACCGAACTGGCTGTAGAGAGCATTGTAACGGGTATTGTCGTTAAAAAGACCAACGTTTGCGTTGATGTTGAGTCCGCGTACAGGAGTGAGAGTTACACCGAACTTGCCTGTGAGAACATCAGCATAATTGTTCTTGCGGTTCACTTCGTTGTCACGAACTGCGTTGCCTACGATAGAAGGACGTTTGAAGTTGGTGTTGTTAGAGTCGTAAACTGTTCTGCCTGAAGCATCCTTCATTATCTCATGTGTCTCACTTTCACGCACATACAAAGGATAGATAGGTCCGATTGTGTTTGCAATGTAGAAGATGTTTCCAGATGAACCATAGCTGTAAGAACCTGGAGACTGCGAAATTGAGTGAGAGTAGCTCATGCTTGTAGTTAACTTCAACCAGCTCTTTGCCTGGTAGTCAGCATTCAGACGAGCTGTATAACGCTGGTAACCTGAATTGTTGATGATACCTCCATCGTTGAGGTAACCTGCACTTGCATAATAGTTGATACCACCCTTGCTTCCGCTTGCAGAGAGGTTGTACTCCTGACGGAATGAGTTGTGGAATGCCTCGTTGTACCAGTTGTCAGGTATATAATAATAGGTACCGTCATCATATCCCAGTGTTGCATTAGGGTTGATCTTGAAATTTGTACCTATGAGTTTCTGTCCTTCCGGAACTGTATATACCTGATATCCGAGACCACCGTTGCCTTCGTTGAAAAGGTTTGCATCAGCATAGGCATAAGCCTCCGCATCAGACGCTCCGGCATAGTGTCTCTTGTTGAACATGAGGGTGTACCATGTCTCATAATACTGAGCAGGGTCGCTGATCACATCATACTGAGGAATAAGACGTGAGTTTGATCCCCATTTTGCATCGAATTTGACATTTGCCTGATTGCTGCTTGACTTCTTGGTTGTGATGAGAACGACACCGTTGGCACCACGTGCTCCATAGATGGCTGATGCAGCTGCATCCTTGAGGACTGAGATTGACTCGACATCGTTAGGGTTGATGTCTGAGATTGAGCCGTCATAAGGCATACCGTCAAGGATATAAAGCGGAGCGGAACTTGCGCTCATTGAGCCGATACCACGGATACGGATTGAAGAACCGTTTGATGCAGGGTCTCCTGAAGAAGATATCATCTGTACACCTGGAGTGGTACCTGCAAGCGCGCTGGTCACGTTTGTAGAAACGTGGCTCGCAATCTTTTCGCTATTGACCACAGCAGCAGAACCCGTGAATGAGCTTTTGGTTGCCGTACCGTACGCAACGACGATGGTCTCGTCAAGGCTTTCGGTATCATTCTCCATAATGATTTCAATCTGCCTTCTGCCATCGATTGAAACTTCCTGAGTCTTGTATCCGATTGATGAGAATACAAGGAGGCCCTGACTTGGCACGGTAATTGAAAAGTAACCGTCCGCATCGGAGCTGACTCCGGTCATTGTACCTTTGAGATGCACTGAGGCAAACGGAATAGGGCTGCCGTCCTTAGCATCTTTGACATGTCCGGATACTGATATGTTCTGCGCAAAGACTGCAGAAGAAACCAGCACCGCCAACATTGTGAAAAATAGTCTCATTTTTCTCATAGTTGATACATTTTACTGTTAAACATAAATATTGAATTTCGTTCGTTCCATACACTACACTGGACCGCACTATTAAACGGGCATTAAAAAATGCATCGAACTGCAAAGATTAACATCTTTTTTAAAAAATCCAAATAATTTAAGTCGCTGATTTTTAGCACTGCTTAATTTTTATGCTCATTTTTTATTTCAAACTGTAAGAAAAATGCAGCAAAAACTAACGAAAGCCTTGGTTACCAGCAATGCAGGTTTATAATTATAATTTTAACAAAGATGCATGATTTTTAATCAT
>JALFNZ010000178.1 GCA_022774085.1 Bacteroidales bacterium | reverse complement strand
ATATGTCAGCGGAGAAGTTGATGTTATGCTCATGCCTTACCATTTCTTCGTGACCGGTTGCAGGAGCTGCCACGACCTGATGAGCTCGAAATTCGGAGCTTATGGAGAGATCAACAAATCTTACTCCGGACGCGACGTGGTGGGCTTTACGAAGGTTATTGCCAATCCATTGAAGATTTATTACAGCGTCAACGGCGAAGAAGGAATCAAAGACATCGAAAAATAGTTCCCGGTATGACAGACAAAAAACTCAGAGTTGCAATTGCCGGAGCTACTGGTTACACGGGAGGAGAGCTGTTGCGCATTCTCCTGAACCATCCGCATGTGGAGATTGTGGCTGCAACTACGACATCAGAAGAAGGCACTCCGGTCAGTCATGTACATAAGGACTTGTTCGGGGAGACTGACCTTTGCTTCGGCAAGGAACTCAATGACCCTGATGTTCTTTTCCTTTGCCTTGGCCACGGAATTTCAAGGCAATTTCTTGACACTCACGATATTCCATCTGAGTGCAGAGTGATTGACCTTGGCAACGACTTCAGACTTGACGGTAATTATGCCGGCAGGACATTCATCTATGGTCTTTGCGAGAGTGCCCGTGAGGAGATTCGCAAGGCACATGACATTGCAAATCCGGGATGCTTTGCAACTGCCATACAGCTTGCTCTTCTGCCTCTTGCCAAGGAAGGTCTGATACGTGACCATGTGCATGTAACTGCAATAACCGGATCGACCGGTGCAGGAAAAAAGCCCGGGGAGACCACTCATTTCAGTTGGAGAAACGATAATATATCAATATATAAATTGTTCACTCATCAGCATCTGGGCGAAATTCGCCAGAATATTGCGAGGGTTGGTTCGGGAGTTGAACCGGTTGTGAATTTCGTGCCTCTGCGTGGTGATTTTGCCCGTGGTATTTTCGCGAGTGTCTATACCAGGTCTGTCGATGGGATAAGTCTGGAGGATTATCGGAAGCTTTATGAGGATTATTATGCGGCTTCGCCTTTTGTATTTCACAAGAATGAGGATATCTCGATGAAGGACGTAGTCAATACGAACAAGGGATTGCTGCATGTGGAATTGCATCAGGGTTATGTCCATATTGCTTCGGCGATTGACAATTTGGTGAAAGGAGCTGCGGGACAGGCGGTTCAGAATATGAATCTTATGTTCGGATTCCCTGAGGATTGCGGACTTCGCCTTAAACCTTCGGCGTTTTGATAGAGATTTCTCCACTCCCTTCGGTCGGTCGTAATCGACGAAGTCGCTTGAGCGACAGAGAAAGAAATGACTAAATCCGTCAAGCAAAGCCGGGACGTCTAAAATTATAATGAAATGGAATTATTCGAAGTATATAAACTGTGGGATATCGAGCCGGTAAAAGGCTGTGATACAAAACTTTGGGACAAGAACGGGGTAGAATACACCGACCTCTACGGAGGCCACGCCGTAATCTCGATAGGCCATTGCCATCCGCACTATGTGCAGAAGGTAAGCGAGCAACTGGGAAAACTGGGCTTCTACTCCAATGCCGTGCAGAACTCCCTCCAGAGGGAACTTGCAAAACGCCTTGGCAAAGTGAGCGGCTATGACAACTACTCACTCTTCCTCTGCAACAGCGGAGCAGAAGCAAACGAGAATGCCATGAAAGTGGCGTCATTCCACACGGGAAAGCCAAAAATCCTTGCTTTCAGCAAAGCCTTCCATGGAAGGACAAGCGGTGCCGTTGCCGTGACGGACAATCCGAAAATCCAGTCACCTTTCAATGCGACGTCAAACGTGGAATTCTGTCCTCTGAACGATATTGAAGCAGTGGAAGCAAAGCTGTCAAAAGGAGATTTCGCGGCAGTAATCATTGAAGGAATTCAGGGAGTTGCCGGAATTTATGAACCAACAGACGACTTCCTCCATAGCCTCAGGGCACTCTGCGACAAATACGGATGCCTGCTCATCCTCGATGAGATCCAATCAGGTTATGGACGAAGCGGCAAGTTTTTCGCCCACCAGCACAGCGGTGTGTGCGCCGATATCATCACCACGGCCAAGGGAATGGCCAACGGATTCCCTATAGGAGGTGTTCTGATAAGCCCTTCCATCGAAGCTGAATACGGAATGCTGGGAACAACATTCGGAGGAAATCATCTTGCATGCAGCGCCGCACTTGCAGTATTGGATGTAATTGAAAATGAAAACCTTATAGAAAATGCAGCAAAGATTGGCGAATATTTCAAGGAAGCATTTTCAGGTGATGCTGCAATTAAGGAATTCCGCGGGAAAGGCTTGATGATAGGCCTGGAACTCAAGGATGAATATGTCGGTCTGAGGGACAGGCTGCTCTTCGAGAAGAAATTCTTCACAGGCGCTGCCGGAGCCAAGGTAATCAGGCTCCTGCCTTCGCTGACAATTTCTCTTGAAACGGCACAGTCCTTTGTTAGGGCCTGGAAAGAGCTTACTTCACAGGCTTTCTGACTCTCTCCGACATGGCGGGAGTGCTGACAAGCCAGACTCCAAGGAAGACCAGCAGGACTGCAGCTGTCTTCACGAGGCTGAACCCATCCTGATGCATGATTACCGCAATTGCGGCTGCTGTTACAGTCTGGAGATAATTGTACATTGCGACAACTGTGGGACTAAGATATTTCTGACCGAAAGGAACGAGGAAATAGCTCAGGAAAGTCGAGAACAGCATTACGAAAACAAGTGCAAGCCAAAGGGTTGAATCAATTGACATCCAATTGATTGTAATAAGTTCTTTGAAAGAAAAAGGCAGAAGCATCATGGCACCGAAAAGATGTTTCCACTTCATCAGGGTTATAGAAGAATATTTCTTGATTATATCCTGGAAGAAGACTAGATAGATTCCGTAAGACACCTGGGAAAGCAGGCAGCAGACTACCCCGAGGACATTGTGGGAAGAACCTGTGGCCAAGCCGCTTCCCCAGAGAATGAGAAGGAGAGCTCCGGAGAGTCCGATCAGTATGCCTCCGGCCTTTCTGCTGGTAATCTTTTCGTGAAGCCAGATTGAAGACAGGATCATCGTCCAGATAGGAAGCGTCGTAGTGCATATGGTTGCATCAACCGGCGAAGTCAGGCTGACACCTTTCATATAAAGGAACTGGAGAAGGGCTGAAGAGAAGAAAGCTGCAAGAATCAGCTTCAGATAATCTTTCCGCTCGACTTTCTGCGTTCTTTCGGAAGGGATGCAGAATCCGGCGAGCCAGAATAGGACCGTACCTGCTATCAGGCGGATGTCAGCAAGTACCGTCGAGGTAATGATGCCGGACATGAGGATGAATTTGGAAACCGGAACTGCCGCGCCCCAGATTACATTACAGGCTATCAAGGCCGAATGTCCTATATGTTGTTGGTTTCTGATTTTCATTGGGCTGAATTTGGGATGCAAAAATAGAAAAAATTAAAAATGATATGAAACACTTTACCTCTGTAACCCAGCTCGGGGACCTCTCCGAAGCTTTCAAAAAAGCGAAATACGTGAAGGAAAACCCCTTCGCCGATCAGGAACTCGGCAGGAACAAGACCCTACTGATGATATTTTTCAACTCAAGTCTCCGCACAAGGCTCAGCACTCAGAAAGCGGCTATGAACCTTGGAATGAACGTAATCGTTCTGGACGTAAACCAGGGGGCATGGAAGCTTGAGACGGAAAGAGGCGTCATCATGGATGGCGACAAGCCGGAGCACCTGCTGGAGGCAATTCCGGTGATGGGTTGCTACTGTGATGTAATCGGAGTCCGCTCATTTGCACGCTTTGAGAGCAAGAAGGATGATTATGAGGAAGTCATTCTCAACCAGTTCATCAAATACTCAGGCCGTCCCGTGTTCAGTATGGAAGCTGCAACCAGGCATCCCCTTCAGACTTTCGCTGACATGATCACAATAGAGGAGTACAAGAAGAAGGACAGGCCGAAGGTTGTCATGACCTGGGCCCCTCACCCTAAAGCGCTTCCTCAGGCCGTACCAAACTCGTTTGCAGAAGGAATGAATCTCACTGATTATGAATTCGTTATAACTCATCCGCACGGCTATGAGCTTGATCCTGCATTCGTTGGAAAGGCGATAGTGGAATACGACCAGAAAAAAGCCTTCGAAGGCGCCGACTTCATCTACGCCAAGAACTGGGCAGCATACAGCGGAGACAATTACGGAAAAGTGCTCTGCAAAGACAGGAACTGGACAGTGGACGCAGAAAAGATGGCCCTCACCAACAATGCCTACTTCATGCACTGCCTTCCTGTAAGGCGTAATATGATAGTTTCAGATGATGTCATTGAAAGTCCACAGTCAATCGTGATCCCTGAAGCGGCCAACAGAGTTGTATCGGCCCAGACCGTCCTGAAAGAAATACTTTCAAGCCTATGATACAGGTATTCAAAATAGGAGGCAACGTCGTC
>JALFNZ010000172.1 GCA_022774085.1 Bacteroidales bacterium | reverse complement strand
GCCGTTGCAGACCGGGCAGGTTATTTTCTCGTTGATATCCTCAACTATGCCGGAGAACGAAACCATCTCCGACGACGTGCCCTCTCCGACTCTGAACAGCTCATCCGAACCGAAGACTATCAAACTGATAACCTCTTCCGGCAAATCCTCGATAGGGTCATATAAAGAGAAACTGTATTTTCTTGCTATTGAGCGGATTATATCAAATTTCCTTGTCTGCCTGATCTGCCCCAGAGGCACGATGCCACCGTCGGCTATTGATTTTGTCCTGTCAGGAATTATGCTGTCTATGTTGACATCCACAATCTGACCGAGTCCCTTGCAATGGTGACAATAACCTTGAGGAGAGTTGAAAGAGAATGAATGTGGAGCCGGTTCCGCCAGAGATATACCCGTGTCGGGGCAAACCAGATGTTTCGAATAATGGTTCACATGCCCGGTTTCCTGGTCCATCACCGCCAGCGAGCCTTTTCCGTAGTTCAATGCCGACATTACGGACTCCCTTATCCGCTTGATATCCTTGTCAGCAGGCTTGAGTCTGTCGATGACCAGTTCGATGAAATGGGCCTTGTACCTGTCCAGGGCCGTCACCTCGTTGAGTTCCTTCAGCTGGCCGTCAATGCGTACCTGGGTGTAGCCGCGTCTTTTGAGCTGGTCAAAAAGCTCTTTGTAATGTCCCTTACGTCCCACTACGAGCGGAGCGAGCAGATAGCATTTCCTTCCGGAATAATTGTCAAGTATCAGGCTGACAATCTGCTCGTCAGTGTATTTCACCATTTCCTTGCCAGTAGCAGGGGAGTAGGCCTTCGATGCCCTGGCGTACAGAAGTCGCAGGAAATCATAAATCTCTGTGATGGTTCCCACCGTCGATCTGGGGTTGTTGCCGGTGGTTTTCTGCTCGATGGCAATGATGGGGCTGAGTCCGTTGATGGATTCGACTTCCGGTTTTTCCAATATGCCCATGAAATGCTTGGCGTAAGTCGAGAGTGTGTCCATATACCTTCTCTGACCCTCGGCATATATGGTGTCGAATGCCAGCGATGACTTGCCGCTGCCACTTAATCCGGTGATTACCACGAACTTGTCCCTTGGAATGGATAAAGAGACACTTTTCAGGTTATGGGCGGAAGCACCGCTTATTTCGATATATTCATGCTTGTCTTCCATGTTTTACAAATCCTCATAAGGCTCGTTGAACGGGAGCAGGAATGGATTTGTCATTCCTTCCCTGGCAATAGAAGTTAGAGGCCCGTGTCCGGGAATGACATCCGTATCCCCGTCCAGAACCATCAGTTTGGTAAGGATTCCTTTTATAAGTTCATCATAATCCCCCCATTGGTTGTCCGTGCGGCCGATGGCCCCGGCAAACAAGGTATCTCCGCTGATGAGAATTTTTTCCGCCCTTTCCAGGTAGCAAACCCCTCCGGGAGTATGGCCGGGTGTGGAGATGACCTCAAATTTCATGGAACCGACCTCAATGATGTCACCCTCCTTTATATAAATATACCTGCATGGCTCTTCCTTCACAGGACCACATCCCTGGGGCAATCGGAATCCGAAAGCATTGCAAAGCTCGACATCGGCAACCTCCAGGATAACCTTGTCGGCACTGTCCATATAGACCGGAATCCCATATTTGCGGGCAGTTTCCGCCATACCGCAGACATGGTCGAAATGGGCATGTGTCAGCAATATACATTCCGGCCTCAATCCTTTGTCTTTGATGAAATTGAACAATTTGTCTCTTTCAGAAATATCATAGAATCCCGGATCGATGATTGCGCATCTGCCGCCTTCGTCCCAAAGCACGGTGCATCTCTGCTGGAAAGCATTGAAGATGAAAAATTCGGTTTGTATCATCCAAAAAATGTTTTTATTCACAAAAATACGAAAAGAGTTACTAAATTTGCCATCCGAATACGTGAAACTTTAAAAAAATCGTATAGTTATGCACATTGCAATCGCCGGCAACATAGGCAGCGGCAAGACAACCTTAACCAAGATGCTGGCTGCACATTACGGATGGACTCCTAAATTCGAATCTGTTGATTTTAATCCATATCTCGCTGATTTCTATGAAGATATGGAGAGATGGTCTTTCAATCTTCAGGTATATTTTTTGAATAAACGCTTCAAGGATGTCGTTGATATTTCCAAATGCAATGATGTCATAATCCAGGACAGGACCATTTACGAGGATGCGCGCATCTTTGCTCCGAACCTTCATGGAATGGGTCTTATGAGCACCAGGGATTTTGAGAATTATTCAGACCTTTTCGACCTGATGATGTCCCTGGTGAATCCGCCTGATTTGCTGATTTACCTCCGCTCGTCTATTCCGAACCTGATCGGACAGATACAGAAAAGAGGACGCGAGTATGAGAAAAGCATCAGAATTGACTATATTACCGGACTCAACGAAAGATATGAAAGCTGGATCAAAGACTATAAGCACAGACTTCTCATACTGGACGTTGACCGCATTAAATTCGAGAACCGCCCTGAAGACTTCAGGGAAGTGACCGACAAAATAGACGCCGAATTGTTCGGATTGTTTAAAAATGAATAACCCCAAACCTTCAAATATTATGGCAGACGTTAAGAGACTTACAATCATTGAATTCGTAGAAAAGTACGTCGGAAAATATTCAAAGAACACCTTCCTTTGGGAGAAGGTCGGTGACCAATGGACGCAGACCACTTATGAGCAGACAAAAAAGGATGCATACCGCATCGGAGCCGGACTCATGGTTCTGGGTCTGCAGAAAGGTGAAAAGGTATCCTTCCTTTCCGAGGGCCGCAACCTGTGGGTGATCGGTGAGCTTGGTATCCTCTATGCCGGAGGAGTGAATGTACCTTTATCAATCAAGCTTGAGGAAGCCAATGACCTGGTATTCAGGGTAAAACATTCAGATTCAAAATATGTTTTCACCTCTGCCTCTCAGATTTCCAAAATCAGGGCCATTCTTCCACAATGTCCTATGGTTGAAAAAGTCATAGTATTCGACCAGCTGAAAGATATGAAGGATAACGAGATATTCATCGGTGATATCATGAAGATGGGAGATGAATTCCTCGCAAAGAATGAGGACCTGTTCATCCAGAGATACAAGTCAGTGGGTCCGGATGACTATGCAAACATCAGCTACACTTCAGGCACAACAGCAGATCCTAAGGGTATTCTCCTGACACACAGGAACTACACGGCAAACGTCGAGCAGGCTCACTCTGTCATAGGCTGCCGCGAGGACGATGTGATGCTCATCATTCTTCCGCTCGACCACTGCTTCGCCCATGTAGCCGGCTTCTATACGCTGATGTCATACGGTTCGTCATTTGCAACCGTTCCTGGCAACAGCCTTCGCAACATTCCTTCCACCATCAAGGCCATCCGCCCTACCATCATGCTTTCGGTTCCGTCCCTTGCAAAGAGTTTCAAGAAGACAATCGAGGCCGGAGTCAAGGCAAAGGGACCTTTTGTGGAGAAACTCTACAATATTGCGCTCAAGAACGCCATCATATATAATAAGGAAGGTTATAACAAAGGCGCCGGCATGAGTTTCTGGAGAAAACCATTCGTGAAACTCTTCGACAAACTCGTCTTCAAGAGCGTCCGCGAGGCACTTGGCGGCAGAATGCGTTTCTTCGTGGGTGGCGGTGCACTCCTTGACATCGACCTTCAGAGATATTATTATGCCATCGGAATCCCGATGTTCCAGGGATACGGTCTTTCCGAGGCAACGCCTATCATTTCTGCCAACTCCTTTGAATACCACATTCTCGGATCTTCAGGATGCGTGGTCAAACCAATGGAAATCAAGATATTGGATGATAATGGCAAAGAACTTGGCTATGGCCAGAGGGGCGAAATCTGTATCAAGGGAGAGAATGTCATGGCCGGTTATTGGAAAAATCCTAAATCCACGGCTGAGACCGTCGTGGACGGATGGCTCCACACCGGAGATATGGGTTATATGAGGGATGAACGCTTCCTCTATGTTGTAGGACGATTCAAATGCCTGCTCATCAGTTCGGATGGAGAAAAATACTCACCAGAACTGATTGAGGAGTCAATTGGCGAGAACTCGAAATATATCGAAAACATCATTCTGCATAACAGCCAGGACCCATATACAATTGCCCTTGTCGTACCTCACAAAGACAATCTCAAGGCTTATGTCCAGGCGGCAAAGCCGGGAATTGATGTTGAATCCCGCGAGGCAAAGAGCATAATGCTCGAGAAAATCCAGGCTGAGATTGATTCTTATCGTAAAGGTGGCTCCAATTATGGTGCATTCCCTGAGAGATGGCTCCCTGCTGCTATCTGCGTGCTCCCTGAGCCTTTCACTGAGCAGAATCACATGATGAACAGTTCCATGAAGGTGGTCCGCCGCGTTGCCGAATCAGTATATGCTGACAGGATGGCGTACGCATATACTCCGGATGGAAAGAGCATAGTGAACGAGAAGAATATTGCCTCATTGTAGATTGTCAATCTGATATAGGAAAAAGCAACGGATGTTATGCGCCCGTTGCTTTTTTTCGTGAAAATGTATCCAAAAAGTCGAAAAGCCGAAAAATAGGTCGGGACGGATTACTTTTTGCAGGATTGCAAAGTTTGGGATTTGTGAAAAGAAACCGTTAGGATGGAAATAAAGGATTTACATAATTTTACCATTACTCAGCTGAAGGAGGAACTCCCTTCATCGAGATGCTTGTGGATGGGGGATGATTTTTGCCTTGTCGATGTCAGATATAAGGACGGAGTTCATATGTTCTGGCATCCTTGTCGTCTGGAGGCTCATATGGCCATGTTTTGTCTGAAGGGCAATATCAGACTTACAGTGAACCTGAATGAGTTCCAGATGAGTGAAAATACCCTTTTCCTGAGTACTCCGGGCAATATCATAAAAGTGAATGAGATTCTGGGAACAGAGGAGGATATACATTTTGCAGGCATAATAATGTCAAAGGAATTCGTGCACTCCCTCAGGGTTGATGTCAACAAGATGTTCAATGAGGGTGTTACCATGATTGGCAATCCATGTCTGAATTTGTCCGAGGAAGAATCCTCCATTGTGAGCAGTTACATAAAGATCATGGGGAAGTTAATGACATTGCAGAGTTCATACAAGGTGGATTCGGTCAGCTCGATCATTTCGTCATTGTTCTACCTTCTCGCCGGAGTTCATTCAAGAAATCTGAAAGCCATGAATGCTGCCGTTCCTGCATCTACCAGCAGGGGACGTCAGGTTTTCGACCAGTTCATAAGGCTTGTTTCGGAGAATTATTGCAAATACAGGAATGTCGGGTTCTATGCTGACAGCCTTTGTCTGACACCAAAATATCTTTCCAAACTGATCAAGGCGGCTACCGGCCGTTCGGCTCCGGAATGGATTGATGCTTATGTCATACTTGAAGCGAAAAATCTCCTGAAATATTCATCATCGACCATCAAGGAGATTGTTTACAAGCTGAATTTTCCCAATCAGTCAGTATTCTATAAATTCTTTAAGGCTCGTACGGGAATGACACCGAGTGAATACAGAAATTCGTGAATTCTTACACATTTTTTTGAGAAAGAGGGGTAATAATTCCTAAATATTGCAATATTTTGTAATTTTTATTACGATTTTTTTGCAAAAGTTTGGAAATTGATTTTAAATCATTACCTTTGTACAAGACATCAGAATTTTTTTCGTGTCTATTTGTTAAGTTCGTTTTATATACGGCAGGGTTCCTTGGGGAGGGGACCCTGCTATCTTTATGTCCTGCCATCTCAACCTGTGTTTTCCCGGTTTGCATTTGTGTTTAATTTTTTTGCCTTATGTTTAATTTATATGTGTCAGTGGTGGTATTTTGAAAATAATTCGTACCTTAGATGCCGCTTTTCTGACTATAGACGACCATATATAATTATTAACATTCAATAACATGTCAAAAAACAAAAACCTACCAGCAATTATCGTGATGTTTGCCCTCTTCTTTATGATTGCATTCGTCACCAATTTCGCGGGTTCGATGGGAGTAATCGTCACTAAACAGTTTGGCGCTTCCAAAGCCCTTTCACAGCTCGGCACTCTTGCCAACTTCATCGCATATGCTTGCATGGGTATCCCTGCAGGTATCATTCTTAAGAGGAAAGGTTACAAGTTCACTGCTCTTGCGGCTGTGATTGTCGGATTGGTCGGAGTTGCCATCCAGTGGATTTCCGGTCCTGCTCAGGATTTCGCCATCTATGTAATCGGAGCATTCATTGCAGGTTTCTCAATGTGTATGCTCAACATCGTTGTCAACCCGATGCTCAACACTCTCGGTGGTGGTGGAAACGAAGGTAACCGTCTCATCCAGCTCGGAGGCTCATGCAACTCTATAGGTGGAACACTTGCTCCTATCCTGCTCGGATACCTTGTAGGTGGAAGCCTTGACAATGCTACAGTAAAGGATGCAGCTCCCGCAATGATACTTGCAATGGCAATCTTTGCACTCGCAGCTGTAATCATCGCTCTTACCAAGATTCCTGAGCCTCATATGGAGACCCCTGAGGAGAAAGCTGCACGCAAGTCAGGAAAGGTTGCAAAGGATCCTCACGGACCGCTTTCATTCCGTCACTTCGTTCTCGGAGCCATCGCAATTTTCTTCTATGTGGGTATAGAGGTTGGTATTCCTAATACTGCAAACGTTTACTTCTCTGAACTTCCATGGGTAGGACCTGCCCTTACTGGTACCATGATTGGTGCATACTGGTTCTGCATGATGCTCGGTCGTCTCGGAGCTGGTGCAGTCGGAGGAAAAGTTTCTCCTAAGACCATGCTTTCAGGCATGTCAGTTCTTGCCATTGTATTCCTTCTTTGCTTCATCTTCACTCCTGATTCTGCAAAGATTGCCATGTTCGGCAAGGAACTTCCTGTAGCTCTTATCTTCATCATGCTCTGCGGACTTTGTACATCAGTTATGTGGGGAGCAATCTTCAACCTTGCAACTGAAGGACTTGGAAAATATACAGCAACTGCTTCAGGTATCTTCATGACTCTTGTTTGCGGTGGTGGTATCATTCCTTTCGTCCAGAACCTCTTGGCAGACAGTGTTGGTTCAATCCAGAGCTACTGGCTCCAGATTGCTTGCTTGGGCTACCTCTTGTTCTATGCACTTGTCGGAAGCAAAAATGTTAACAAAGATATTAAAGTAGACTAACTTACATAATAATATGGCAACAGGATCATACGTAATTGGAATTGATGTTGGTGGACAGACTACCAAATTGGGCGTTGTGGATGCACGTGGCGCTGTTCTTGCACAGACAGTTATCCGTACTGACAACCACGACACAGTGGAGCCTTATATCGCAGAGCTTGCAGAGGCTGTGAACAAAGTAATTGCTGATGCTAAAGCTGAAGGCGAAATCAGGGGAATCGGAGTTGGAGCTCCAAACGGAAACTACTATACTGGAAACATTGAAAGTGCTCCGAACCTTGTATGGGCCCACAATACCGTTGAATTTGCAAAGCTTCTTTCAGAGGCTCTCGAAGGACTTCCTGTCGCTCTTACCAACGATGCAAATGCTGCCGCAGTCGGTGAAATGACTTATGGCGCTGCACGTGGAATGAAAAACTTCATCATGATTACTCTTGGAACAGGTGTCGGTTCAGGTATCGTCATCAACGGTGAGGTTGTTTATGGCCACGATGGATTTGCAGGTGAGCTCGGACATACTGCAGCCGTCCGTAACAACGGTCGTGTCTGCGGTTGTGGAAAGACAGGATGCCTTGAGACTTACTGCTCTGCAACAGGTGTTGCACGTACTGCACGCGAGTGGCTTGAGCTTACCGATGAGCCTTCCGTTCTCAGGAGCCTCGATAGTATCGCTTCAAAGGATGTTTACGATGCAGCGAAAGATGGTGACAAGCTTGCTCTCAAGATTTTCGAATTCACCGGAAAGATTCTCGGACGTTCATTCGCAGACTTCGTAGCTTTCAGTGCTCCTGAGGCAATCGTTCTCTTCGGAGGACTTGCAAGAGCAAAAGAGTTCCTCCGCGAGCCAATCGAAAACGCCATGAATGAGAATGTGCTTCCATTGTGGAGAAACAAAGTGAAAATTGTATTCTCTCAGCTCAAAGAGTCAGACGCAGCCATCCTCGGCGCATCTGCCCTTGCATGGGAGCTCTAAACAAACGATTCACAGAATACAGCACCCTGTACCCCAGGGTGCTCATCAAGGAAAGATGCTCGAGTGGCTTAAGAGGCACGCCTGGAAAGCGTGTAGTCGCCTAAAGCGACTCACGGGTTCGAATCCCGTTCTTTCCGCGACAGAAACCCTATTCCCCCAGCTTCAAGCTCGCTTGAAAAGCTGGGGGAATAGGGTTTCTGTCGCAAGGGCCCCGCGGCGAGCGGGGCCGGGATGTGTGCCAACGGCACAAATCCCAGAAAGAACGTGATGATGCACCGTAAGCGTCTCCGCGATTACGTATTGACACCCTTCGATGATCCATCTATCTTGCTATCTTGCTTCGTGAAATTCACCGCGCGAGTCAATCGGCCTCAGAAGGCCCTGTAGGGCATATTCGCTCGCGCGGTGAATTTCATGAAGCGCCCCGTTGTGCTCTGCTAGATGCAGCCAAGAGAATTTCGCGATGGCGGCGGTCAGAGAAGCTGAATCTTCGCCGATACGAAGTCGCGGAAATCCTCCCACTTGTAGTACGGGCCGCTGTAAATCGGGCAGTCCTTGCAGATGAGAGACTCTTTCTCGTTGAGGAGCACCTTTACCAGGACTTCGCCAGCCTTGTTGCGGTAGAATATCAGCTGTACATTTGAGGCTTCTTGAAAAGGAACTCTGGGTGGAGCAGGGAAACATATCCCTTGACAAGGGAGTCCCTGACAGCCTCCTGACGCTCACTGTAGGGGTTCTCCAAATTGGATGTATCGTGGCAAAGAATGTCCCAGTAACGGTCTCCGGTGAGCATCGTGATTACCAGATCGCTCTGGCAAGCCTTGAGCGAGGCATTGAAATGCCCCATCGACTGAATCACCCTGTGTACGTTGGTGCTGCGGCTGCTGACTAGTTTGCTATCCTTCTGCCTGAATATCTCAGGACAACGACCATAGAGCTTTTGAGCCACGGCTTGCTGCTCAAAACCACCTGTCTCTGTGAGAGTTCCAGCCATTCCGCTATGCCTCTGCTGAAGATATTCCATCTCGCTCTTGAGAAGAAGCCCCGGCCCTTATACAAAGAAGAAGGCGAAATTAACAAATGCTTAATCTTCTGTATATGGCTAATTTTGAATTATTCTTAAGCAAATCTACCACTTCTTCCGCAGATTCCCAAACACTTAGCGTCATTCTGTCTATGCACTGAGAAAGGTCTGCCGAATGAGAATTAACGCGCAAATTAATCTACAGATGTTTGGTATTGAGATACATAAGAAGTAAATTTATGGCCATGAAAAACTGGAGTGAAGAAAATGAAACACGAAAAACTGTACATCAAGAATATGGTCTGCCCGCGCTGCATAAAGACGGTGCGTCAACTGCTGGACGGACTCTCGATTGCTTATAGCGAAGTCATATTGGGACAGGTGAGCCTGAAAGCTCCGCTGAGCGCCGGGCAGACCGATGTTTTGAAGGCGGCTCTTCGGAATGAAGGATTTGAATTGATTGATGACCTGCTGTCTTCAAAGGTCGAGGCCATACGACTTGCCATCATCGAATGGGCGAGGATGAGCGGGGAAAGGCCCGCACTTGCTGATATGCTGCAAAACAGAATGCTCAAGGAATACAGTGCCATAAGTAAGCTTTTCTCACAGATGAATTCCATCTCAGTTGAAAGATATGCCATACTCCAGCGGATAGAATATGCAAAGGAACTGCTCAGCTACGGGGATAAGTCCATTAGCGAAATCGCTTGGGAGCTGGGATTCAGCAGTCCTGCCCATTTTAGCGCGCAGTTCAAGAAGGAAACCGGAATGAGCCCCAGGCAGTTCAAGGCTATGAGAGACAAAAACCGGATACCGATAGACAGGATATAAGTCTAATCCATCATTTTGAAATTTTCGTAAACGGAGCTGGCATATCTTTGCAAAAAAAAGATATGACTCAGTTTTTCGTGATTATCGCACAGATGGCTCCGTACCTGCTGCTGGGCTTTATGTTTGCCGGACTTCTGCACGCATTTATTCCGACGCAGTTCTATGGGAAGTACCTCTCGAAGGGAAATTTCAGCTCAGTGCTTTATGCCACCCTTTTCGGCATTCCGCTGCCCCTGTGCTCCTGCGGAGTGATCCCTACGGCGATGTCTCTTCGCAAGGAAGGCGCTTCCAAGGCTTCCGTGGTGTCATTTCTCATTGCCACTCCTCAGACCGGAATAGACAGTATTCTAGCCACTTATGGGCTTATGGGCCTGCCCTTTGCCATCGTAAGACCCCTCGCCGCTCTGGTCACAGCAGTGTTTGGAGGTCTTCTGAGCACGATTTTCAATAAGGAAAGTGGCGAGAGTGCGGATTGCGTGAAGGAAGTTAAACGGGAGCAACGAAGTCTTCTGGGGAAACTGAAAGAGGCTATGCGCTACGCTTTTGTGGATATGATGCAGGATATAGGGCGCTATCTCTTGCTGGGACTGGTTGTGGCAGCTTTGATTGCCGCCTTCGTGCCCCAGGAATGGTTTACGGTATTCGAAGGGAATACCTGGGCGTCGATGCTGCTGGTTCTATGCATCTCCATCCCGATGTACATCTGCGCCACGGGCAGCATTCCCATTGCCGTTGCATTGATGCTCAAAGGCTTGACTCCCGGAGCCGCGCTGGTCCTGCTGATGGCCGGTCCTGCCTGCAATCTGGCTTCGATCCTGGTGGTGAACAAGGTGATGGGCCGGAAGACTCTGGCGCTTTACCTGATCTCGATCATACTTGGCTCTGTCTCATTCGGCTTCCTGGTTGATTACCTGCAATTCCACGGGGTGGTCAACTTTCTTGGCCAATTGATTGAGGAGAAAGCCTGCCATCACGGAGGCCCTTCAATCCTCTCGATAATCTCAGGAATCATTCTCTCGCTGCTTCTGTTCAATGCGCTGGTTATTGCACGATTCAGGAATAAACACAACAATAAAAAGACTACATCAATGAAGACTTATCACATCAAGGGTATGACTTGCAATCATTGCCGCCAGTCAGCCGAGAAGGCTATTCTGAATGTAAAAGGAGTAAGCTCGGCCACTGTCTCTCTTGATAAGGGGGAGGCTTATGTCGAGGGGACTGCCTCGCAGGAGGATATCTGCAAAGCCATCGAGGAGATTGGGTTCACCTGCTCGGTGAAGTAATCTCATCGAAATGAGCATACGCTCCGAGATGTCCGTCATCGCAGAGGCAAGCTCCCCGAATCTCATTGTCCCTCCGGTGTACATGTGGCACAGGACAAGCAGCGACCACTTGTCGGAAAACAGGCTCAGAACGTGCCTTATCGGGCGTCTTGAATACTTCATCTTACTGTCAGTTACGGTCGACCAAGACAATAGGGAATGTCATTCGCTTTATCCGGCTTCGTGAAATTCACCGCGCGAGTCAATCGGCCTCAGAAGGCCCTGTAGGGCACATTCGCTCGCGCGGTGAATTACATGAAGCGCTCCGTCGTGCTCTGCTAGATGCAGCCAAGAGAATTTCGCGATGGCGGTTCGGTCAGAGAAGCTGAATCTTCGCCGATACGAAGTCGCGGAAATCCTCCCACTTAACCAAATAGTCAGAATAGATGAGGGTGACTAAAAGTCAAAAGACTTTACAAATCCAGACTCTATGCAAATCAAAAAATAACACTATCTTTGCAAGGTTACCAAAACCTGAAACAATGACAACACCACAACTTCCGGAAAACGCACATCGCGAATTAAAACCAGGAGAAGATTATACCCCTCTCCTGTCCCCTAGAAAAGATTACCCTGAAGTAACGCCCTGGTCGGTATGTCTCGGACTGATAATGACAGTCCTTTTTTCCGCTGCGGCAGCTTTCCTCGGCCTTAAAGTAGGACAAGTATTTGAAGCGGCAATACCTATCGCAATCATTGCCGTAGGCCTGTCAAGTGTCCTGAAAAAGAACAATGCCCTTGGCCAGAACGTGATTATCCAGTCCATCGGTGCCTGTTCAGGGGCAATCGTGGCAGGAGCAATCTTCACCCTTCCGGCAATATACATCCTTGACCTTGAAGTCAATTTCTGGCAGATGGTCATCTCATCCCTGCTCGGAGGTGTACTCGGCATCCTCTTCCTCATTCCTTTCAGGAAATATTTCGTAAAGGAAATGCACGGCAAATATCCTTTCCCAGAAGCCACAGCGACCACTCAGGTACTCATAAACGGAGAGGGCAACAGCAAAGGAGCCCTCACCCTGCTCATAAGCGGACTCATCGGAGGACTGTACGACTTCATAGTCTCGACATTCGGACTCTGGGCAGAGACAATCACCACCCGCATGACAGCCTGGGGAACTGCACTGGCAGACAACTCCAAGCTCGTAGTCAAGAACAATGTAGGCGCTGCCGTACTCGGCCTTGGCTATATCATAGGTCTGAAATACTCCCTGATAATCTGCTGCGGAAGCTTCCTCGTATGGTTCGTCATCATCCCTCTGATCAACCTCTTCGGAGGAGACAGCGTCATTGATTTGATGAACACAGGCCTGAGCGCAAGCGTTGCCTCAATGAGCGCTGAAGAAATATTCACAACCTATGCAAGGCCAATCGGCATCGGCGGAATAGCGACGGCCGGCATCATCGGCATTCTCAAATCCCTCGGAGTCATCAAATCGGCATTCTCTCTGGCAGTCAAGGAAATGGGCAGGAAATCAGGCGAAACCACATCGACGGAAAGAACCCAGAAGGACCTCCCGATGACAATTATCGTCTATGGTGTTGCCATCACCCTCCTGCTTGCCTATGTATTCTTCGTATTCGGAACAGCATGCAACTGGTGGCAGGCAATTGTTGCCCTGATAATTTCGGCAGTAATCGCCTTCCTTTTCACAACTGTTGCAGCCAATGCCATAGCAATCGTCGGTTCCAACCCGGTCAGCGGCATGACAATCATGACCCTGATAATCACCTCGCTCGTACTCGTTGCGATGGGAGTTACCGGCAATATGGGAATGGTGGCAGCAGTGCTCGTCGGCGGTCTTGTCTGTACGGCCCTGTCAGTAGCTGGAGCCTTCATCACCGACCTTAAGATCGGATACTGGATCGGCACAACACCTGCAAAGCAGGAGGCCTGGAAATTCCTTGGAACAGTCGTAGCGGCAGTCACCGTATGCGGGGTCATGGTCATACTGAACAAAACCTACGGATTCACCGGAGAAAACGCCCTTGTAGCACCACAGGCCAATGCTATGGCAGCAGTCATCGGTCCTATGATGAACGGAGGAAATGCACCATGGGCACTCTATGCAATGGGTGCAGTAATCGCTCTGGTACTAAACTGGTGCGGCGTTCCTGCCCTTGCATTCTGCCTTGGAATGTTCATACCGCTTGAGCTCAACCTCCCTCTTCTTGTCGGAGGAGCCGTTTCATGGTTTGTGAGCACACGCAGCAAAGACCAGACAGTCAATGACGCACGTATGGAAAAAGGAACTCTCATTGCGTCCGGTTTCATTGCCGGCGGAGCCTTGATGGGTGTAGTGAGCGCAATCCTGAAATTTGCAAATGTGGATGTCTTCATGGCACCGTCTTCATGGACTGAACCTGTTGCCATCATCCCATATGTCGCTCTTATTATATATATGATAATTGCATCGCTCAGAGCAAGTAAAAAATAGTGTTATGGAAAAATTACTAGACAGATTTTTAAGATATGTGGCTGTGGATACTCAATCAGACCCCGATTCACAGACACAACCAAGCGCAGAGCGGGAACTCGACCTTCTCAGAATGCTTCGTGATGAACTTCTTGCCATGGGAATAGAAGCCACTTTGGATGAATATGGCTATGTGATGGCAACGATACCTTCCAATTGTTCGAAAGACGTCCCTGCAATAGGATTCATCGCCCATGTGGACAGTTCTCCGGATGCATCCGGCAAGGATATAAAACCGCAGATTGTGGAAAACTACGACGGTTCGGACATTCCTCTCAAAGGTGTAGAAGGCCTTTCACTCAAAGTATCGGACTTCCCTGAACTGCTCAATTATCAAGGCCAGACCATCATCACAACTGATGGAACAACCCTTCTTGGAGCGGATGACAAGGCTGGAATCGCAGAAATAATGAATGCCGTCCAGTATATTGTGGAGCATTCGGAGTTCAAGCACGGTGACATCAAGATCGGATTTACCCCGGACGAGGAAATCGGCCGTGGAGTTGTCAAATTCGACGTCGCCAAATTCGGAGCCCAATATGCCTATACCATGGACGGTGGTGCCGTCGGTGAACTTGAGTATGAGAATTTCAATGCCGCTTCAGCGACCGTTCGTATTCAGGGACGTAACATCCATCCGGGCTATGCGAAAGGAAAAATGCTCAATGCCATCCTTATTGGCATGGAACTCAATTCCCTCCTTCCGGTGGGACAGCGTCCGGAACTGACAGATGGTTATGATGGATTCTTCCATATAATAGGATTCAACGGAACTGTGGAGAATGCTGAATTCTCATATATAATCCGCGACCATGACATGGACCTTTATGAGCTGAAGAAAGCTTTTCTGGAAAAATGCGTGGCATTCATCAATGAAAAATATGGTGAAGGGACAGCAACGGTGGAGATAAAACATCAGTATTATAATATGAGAAAGGTGGTCGAACCTCACTATCATATTGTGGAAATCGCCCGAAAAGCTATGGAAATGGAGGGAATCGTGCCTGATGTGAAGCCAATCCGCGGAGGTACAGACGGTGCAAACTTGTCGTTTATGGGCCTTCCATGCCCGAATATTTTCGCAGGCGGTCACAATTTTCATGGAAAAATGGAGTTTGTTCCGCTTGAAAGCATGGAAAAAGCTTCAAAGGTTATTTTGAATATTCTGAGGCTTTTTGCTGAGTAGCAGAAAAGTGCTGAAATTATCTCAAATATTTCGTTGATGTTATTTGGGTGAATTTCAGCACTTTAAATATTGGGGCTGAAAAAACCTCAAAAAAAAGATGCAAAAAAGTTGCAAAAATATTTGGAGGTAAAGAAAAAGTGCGTATCTTTGCAGCCCGTTTGAGAAATAACGGTAAGTTCTTTGGAATATTTTGAGATGGATGCAACGCAGCAGCCGCTCAAAAGAAACAAAGAATAAGTTCTTTGACAACACTGAGAGAGATAACGAGGTAAAAATCGAAATTAAGAAAAGTCTATAACAGAAACGAGAGTCAGACTCTGAGAAGAGTCAAGTCTAAGAGTTGTGGACTGCAATTTCAAAGGCAACGAGAAAACGAAGGACAAGTGTAAACACGAGTTCTTGTGATTCAAGAGTATCGAAAGATACGGAGAGAAGGTTACAAGAGCGAACGGTGGATGCCTGGGCTTCTGTAGGCGAAGAAGGACGTGGTAAGCTGCGATAAGCACCGTGTAGCTGCAAACAGGCTTTGATACGGTGATTTCCGAATGGGGCAACCTGGCATGCTGAAGGCATGTCGCCATCATAAGATGGAGCGAACGCCGGGAACTGAAACATCTCAGTACCGGCAGGAAGAGAAAGAAAGATCGATTCCCAGAGTAGTGGCGATCGAAATGGGAAGAGCCTAAACCGATGTTGTTACGGCAATGTCGGGGTTGTAGGAAAGCTCAAAGTTATGTTACAAAGAAGTGGAATGTTTTGGAAAGTTCAACCGCAGAGGGTGACAGTCCCGTACACGCAATTTGTGGCATATAGGAGTTTCTCCTGAGTAGGGCGGGACACGTGAAATCCTGTCTGAATCCGCGGGGACCATCCCGCAAGGCTAAATACTCACAGAAGACCGATAGTGAACCAGTACTGTGAAGGAAAGGTGGGAAGCACCCCGAGCAGGGGAGTGAAATAGACCCTGAAACCG
>JALFNZ010000097.1 GCA_022774085.1 Bacteroidales bacterium | reverse complement strand
AAATGATGTAAAAATATTTTACTGAAAATCAATAAGTTAAAAGCCTTTATCAAGAACTGAAGAATCATTATCGGCAATTTGCCTCAAAGCCTGAACTCAGAAGGTATGCCAAGTTGTTCATATAACTCATCTCTGAGCTGTAAAGCCTTTTGACTGACAATTCTGTCGCCTGCGGATGCATTGCGGATGCGGCTTGTCTGCGAATCCCAGGTGGCCTTGTCTATATTTATCCTTATGCGGCACTTTTCTATAAAACTTTCCTGCAGTTCTTTATGAGCCCAGAGGGTTGAGGCTAAAGCATTGACTATTATTATAACATAACGCTGCTTTTTCTCTTTGGCCTCCAGTTTCATAGTTCCAAAGCAGTCAGCCTCATCATTCAGGAACTTTAACAGAGATATGGCTGTAACAGGATTTTCAAGGTAATCATTCAGTATATCGACAATGCTTTCAGCCTGTGAGAGATTGAAAAGGTGTGAACTAATGTACTCCATATCGCTTTCTCGCAAGAAAAGCCCTTCCTGTTCAATTTCAGGACTGAATATTTCAACATAGATGGAAAGGGCAATATTCCCTACATATAATTCTTTCCCCTGATAATACATCTCAAGTTTCACAGATTAATGAAACAAAAATAAACATACGGTAAACTTTTTTCAAGGATAGATAAGGCGAAACTCGACGGCATCCATCCTCCCGGTCTATTTAGTTTTAGTACAGGAAACCAAGCATCCAAAGCGGGAGTTTTGCACCATCCGGCATATCCCAGTCATCTGCGAAGATGTATGAATCCTTAAGTCCTGCAATCTGGGAAAAGTCTTTGCTTCGTCCACCGATTTCGAATGTGTATTTATCATCTACCTTGAAATCCCCCTTAGTCTTTCCATATTCCACGTGATGGCATTCTGCCAGATTGTTGATAGCAAAACACTCGCGAGCAGTTCCTATATCAACTTTACCCGGAGCAAGAGCATACAAGAGATTAGGGTTTTCCATATATACCTTGTCTGGTTTTGAGAGTTTTCCTAACTTCTTCTTGTCGGAATAAAGCAGATTAAACACCTTGGCATCTCCCAGGTACTTCAGATACTCGACTACGGTGTCACGACCTATTTCCAATGAGCCTGCTAACTTGTTGGCATTCAACTCAAATGGGACCTCTTCGGCAATAAGTTTTACCAGCGCCTGAATCTTTCGTATGTTGGCCACATCCACATTGCAGATTTGCGGTAACTCTGTCTCTATGATATAATTGATAACCTGCTCCATGCGAGTGTAGTATTCTCCTTCTCCCTCAAGCAGAAATGGATAATAGCCTTTCTCCAGGTATTCTTTGAAGAGGACTATCGGCTTACACTTGGATGCTACCATCTCCCATAATTCATAAGGGCGTGACAAGATATCTTCCATTGTCCATTTCGGGAAATCAAGACCATGATAAAAATTCAAAGCCTCACGGTATGAGAGTCCTGGCATAGTATATTTGATAGCACGACGCGAAAGATCTGCATCTCCTTCTCTAAGCTGAAGAAGAGATGAACCGCTTACAATAAGTTTGAGAGAGGGAAAGAGTTCATAAATTTCTTTGACCTCTCTACTCCAGTCCATTGTTCCCGGCTTATATTTATGAATCTCATCAATGACAAGCAACTCTCCACCATGTATATGGAACTCCTCAGCAAGTCCCACTAACGTTCTTGTTGAGAAGTCAACCGTATCTGCAGAGCAATAAAGAACTCTTCGGTCCCCCGGTTGGTAGTTCTGCTTGATGTACTGCTTGATAAGCGTGGACTTTCCAACACCTTTTGGCCCCATAATGCTTACAATCTGAGCATTCCAGTGAATCTGATCCATCTTTTCGCGGATAATGTTCATTGAAGTATTAGCCAAAAGCCTGTCGTGTTTTCTGAATAAAGCATCCATATCTTCAATTATTTACGAGCCAAAGATAAGAAAAGTGTTGCGCACAAACAACACTTTTCTAAAAAAATGCGGGTTACGCGCAACACTTTTTGTGGAGATTCTGTCAAGGCAAGATTCTGGAAAGAGGCTCCTTCGAGTTGTTCATTCTGTCGCCG
>JALFNZ010000111.1 GCA_022774085.1 Bacteroidales bacterium | reverse complement strand
CAAACCTACGCAGAGCGGCGCAAACGGAACGGTGACTGTTAAATCTGCATTTCTGACGGGTAACGATTAGGAAACCGTTCTCTTTCTCCAATCCGCTTTGAAACGCTATTCAGCCCTCTATCCAACTTCCGCGATTTTCTCATAACTACTTAATTCACAGATTACATTGCGTTAATCTTCCTATTTTTGGAGGTTTTTCCATAGATTTTTGGTAATTTTGTCTCTTGAGATTATTGCAATGTATTTTGTGAAGTTGATTTGTCGTGATTTCAAATTTACAAAATATATTGCTTTTTACATCCCTCTTGGACCTCCAGAATTGTTGTGCACGAATTTTCCGTGAAAAGCCAGTTTTTAGGAAGAAATAATGCGTTGGCTGACGAAATGATTCATATTATTCCATTTTTTTAAATAACTTTTGTATTTTTGGGGAGTATTATGGCATTTATAAATTTATGTAATTGGTTATGATAGCTTTGTGTATTATTATCCTGGCATGTGTCATGTTTGGGAAACCTTCTGGGACGTTTGTTGAAAAATTGAAGGGGATTGATTGGAACAAGTATATTGATACGGCAGAAGTCTGGATTAAGGAATATGCGCGCAAGGCAGGCAGGGTTGCTGCTCGGCCGTTGCTTCAATGGTGGTATGTCATGCAGGATGAGAAGACTTCCGTGATGGATAAGGCGCTTATCTATGGGGCGATAGCATATATCATAATCCCGAGCGACCTTCTTCCGAGAAGGGTTCTGCATTTTATAGGTGTGCTTGATGATGTCGCTGTTGCAACATGGCTGACCAAGAAGGTTTCATCCATGCTAACCGATCAGATCCGTAATGCCGTTGAGGAAAAACTTGACGAGTGGTTCGGCTGTCCTGATGTTCTCAATGTGAAATAAGTGGCATGGAATATGCGGTATGGTGCCGTCCGAACCAATTAGAAATGATTATGAAACATTTGTCAGTAATTTTTGCTATGGCGGCGCTTACTCTTTCTTCATGTTCTCCGAAAGTTTCAACAACCATTGTTGAGGGAAGTGAAACTGGCTTCAGTCTTGATTTTTTCCAGAAGGCAATTCAGAGAGCAGACAAGGACGAGAATATGACCGTATCACCTTATAGTGCAGGCGTAGCCCTTTCAATGCTTGCAGGCGGAGCTGAAGGTTCAACATTGGAAGAACTTGACCGGGCACTTAATCATTGCCGTTTTATCAATGATGACCTCGGCTCGAATGATTCTGTCACAATTTGCTCGGCAAATGCCCTTTGGGCCAACAAACTATATCCTCCGAAGAAAACCTATGTTGATGCACTGAAGAAGGATTTTGACGCTCTTTCTCAGGCACTTGACTTTTCAAGTCCATCAGCTTTGGATGCCATCAATTCATGGTGTTCTGAACATACTAACGGACGAATTCCGAAAGCTCTTGATGAACTTGATGCAAATATGGTTGCGGTCTTGAGCAATGCATTGTATTTCAAGGGATTATGGCACTACCCGTTCAATCCTGAGCTTACAAGGAAGGATGCGTTCAAGGGCAGCAAGAAAACATCTGATGTTGATTTCATGGAGCTAAAGCAGAAACTCCAATATGCTGATATCCAGGGCAATCAGATAGTGCGTCTGCCTTATGCTTCCGGCCGTTATGCCATGACAATCCTGCTTCCCGATGCTTCTGTTGATGCGGACAACTTCATCAAGTATATTTCAGAGGAGAACTTCAATGAATTGCTTTCTAGTATGATAGAGCAGGAGGTTGTGGTCCGTATTCCGAAGTTCAAGTTAGAGAATACATTGCGTCTTAACTCTGTGCTTCAGGACATGGGTGTGAATAAAGTGTTCACAAGGTCAGCTGAGCTTGGCGGAATGACTGATGCTGATGTCATGGTTTCTGACGTGAATCAGAAAACGTTTGTGGAAATCAACGAGCAGGGTGCAGAGGCAGCTGCAGTCACAACAATTGCAGTCAGACTTACTGCAGCCCGCCCGATGGAACAGACATTCTATATGACTGTTGACCGTCCGTTCTATTATATGATTTCAGATATTGACAACGGCCGCATCCTTTTCATAGGCCGTATCATGAATCTTTAGAACTTAGGTAGGTCTCAAGTCCGGCAGAGCGAAGCCTGCAAGCAGGGCAGTGGCCGCAACCGTCACCTTTGACTCCGTTGTAACAAGTCAGGGTTTCATTTCTTACAAGGTCCAGAACTCCGAGGTGGTCAGCCATCTCCCAGGTCTGGGCTTTGTTTATCCACATAAGGGGAGTGTGGATGACGAACTGTTCATCCATTGCCAGGTTGAGTGTCACGTTAAGGGATTTGATGAAGGAATCCCTGCAGTCAGGGTAGCCGCTGAAATCTGTCTGGGAAACCCCAGTAACAAGGTCCCTGATTCCAAGTTCCCTTGCATAGACGGCCGCGATGCTGAGAAAGAACAGATTCCTTCCAGGGACAAATGTATTTGGATAGCTGTCCCGGGGTTTGGTCTGATCCATTGCCATTGTTGTGTCGGTCAGTGAATTCCTGCCGAGCTGAGAGATGAAACTTACATCCATGTAATGGAAATCAACTCCGGCCTTAGCGGCTATTGTTTTCGCGCACTCTATTTCTGCACTGTGTTTCTGTCCGTAGCCGAAAGTAATGGTGCGCACAGACTTGAAATGTTTCAATGCCCAGAACAGGCAGGTAGTGGAGTCCTGTCCTCCACTGAATATCACCAGGGCGCTATCGCCCTTTATTATTGGTTCCATATTATAAGTCTCTGATTTTAAATGGATTGTAAGAAATATTGGTGTCATAGACTTCCGTACCTTCGATTCTCTTCAGTCTATTTACACAGATGTTTGTAAGAGGCAGGATAATAATCTCATACACGGTCTTGAGCACAATCTGAGTAATCATCAACTTCAGCATTTCAGCATAGCCGATTCCCCAAAAAGCAATAGGGAAGAAGACCAGTGAATCGATTCCTTCACCTCCGATAGTCGAAACAATGGCTCTCAAAGAAAATCCCTTTCCTTTTTGTGCAACCTTCATCTTGCTCATTATCAGGGCATTGATGGTGGAACCGCAAATAAATGCAAGCATTGAGGCAAGAGTCACCCTAGGAGCCAGGGAGAAAACATAGTCGAAATGTTCACCTCCGTCCCAGAAAGGAGATGCCGGCAATACTCTTACAATCTGTGCCATTGCCACGACAAAGAAATTCATGGCAAATCCGCTCCATATCACAAGCCTGGATTTGCGGTATCCATATACCTCCACAAGGCAATCATTGATGATATATGAAACAGGGAAGATGATGACACCTCCGGTAAGGGATATGCCACCAAGGGTGAAGAGTTTTGTTTCGAAAAGATTTGAAGCTATCAGGCAAACATTGAAAAGAATTGCCATCAGCAGAAAAGGAACGGACAGTTGTCTGTTTCCTGAGGAAGTTTCATAATTGTTCATTTCTTGTTTTTATAAGTGGTTACCAAGCACACTCCGGCATTCGCCGGTTATTACGGCATTTGCCAATCTATCCGGGTGGCATATTGCCGTTTGAGCGGCAAAAATAAACAAAATCTTGCCTCTGGCAAAATTTTTCGGAAATATCAGGAAACAGAAAATAAGAACTTTATCTCAAAACAGGAAAACAATAAGCAACCCCCAGGGAAACTTGCCTATATGGCCAGTCATTCAAACCCTCCTGATATTTCAGCCTGATGTCGAAAGCCTTGATGTTGAATGCCGCCTCAGTTCTGATTGATAATGGGGAGTCACCGTTGTTGCGCCATCCCGTATAACCGCCAAAATGTGCGCTTAATGTGAACCAGTGAGCCCTGAACGCTGCTGCTATGCCATACATTACGGCATCGTTCTGGCTAAACATTTTGCATTGCCAGCATAGGAAGCCGGTGCTGACAGCAAGATTCAGGCTCAAGTCATCCTTGAACATGAATTCCCTTCCCAAAGCAGCATCGAAGAAATAACCGGGAGAATTGTAATAGCGTCTATATTCATTATCATCACCATTGGCAGTTTTCAGGGCTGCGCGCAAAGTCATGCTGACCTGATGTATCTCCTGACGAAGAATCATAATGTCTGTTGACAAATAAATCTCACCAACCTTTGCTCCACGGCTTGGACCGGACACGCCCCTGTAGGCATTGGCTGCTTCAGAGCATCTGTAAACATCCAGAGCTTCTCCCCAAATGCAGAAATTGACCCTTTCTGTGAAAAGAGGCAGGAGGAGTTTGAAATAGATATTGCCGGTGATGTCATCTTTGAAGCTGTATTTCTGATGGCCTGCCATTGCTGCACCTATCTCGAATTTAATGTCGGAGGATGTCCTGCCGAAGCCTATTTCCGGAACAGGGAATGCGTTCGGACCGTAATAGGAAGTGTTTATGGGAGGTTCGGGATCACTGACCTGTGCAAAGGCCATGCTCCCTCCCATGGCAAGCAGCAATATTGAAAGCACGATTAGTTTCTTCATTATCTTCCGGATAATTCATACGGTGCAAATATAGATAAATATATTAGTTTCAACTATTCTATTTACGGAAGATTTTAGTTAAGTTTGCAAGCCCATGAAAAAGGCAACTTCATATATTTTAGCATCGTTCTTTTGTGTCTTCGCTTTCATCCTTCCATCTCAAGCGCAGGACGCTAAAGGGCAGATACAGGTTGTGTCTGCACGCGGTACGGTGCGAGACTTTCTGACTGACAGTCCATTGGAAAATGTAAGTGTAACACTTCAAGGTACCTCTATTGGTACGGTGACCAATGCCGAAGGAGTTTTCGTCCTGAAGATTCCGGCAGAATATGAGTCTTCAAGTCTCAGCCTGTCACATTTAGGCTACCTTAACACTGCAATTCCGGTGTCACATCTTACCCGTTCGGCTGTGACAGTCCGCATCCTGCCAGTCACTGGGCAACTTCATGAATCAATTGTCTATGCAGGAGATGCGAGGGAAATCGTTGCCGGGGCCCTGTGGCGGATTGGCGAGAATTATCCGGCCTCCCCGGATATGCTTTCAATGTTCTATCGTGAGACTTTGCAGAAGGGACATAGATATACGAGCATATCTGAAGCCATGATGGATGTGTACAAGACTTCTTATCGCAGCCGCATGACAATGCGCGACAAAATCAGGCTGAACAAGACACGCAGTGTACTCAGTACCAGAAAGAGAGATACATTGTCGGTCAAGGTGTCAGGTGGTCCTGCCCTGGCCTTGAACATGGACGTGGTCAAGAATCCGGATGCGCTCTTCACCCTGGAGGATATGGATTACTACAAATTCTCCCAGGAAGGAACTGTCACCATTGATGACAGACAGCAATTTGTCATATCATTCACCCCTGAAATAGAATTGAGCCAGCCTCTCTACGTTGGAAGACTGTTCATTGACTGCGAATCCCTGGCCATTACAAGGGCAGAATTCTCGATGGATTTGTCAGATATCGACAAAGCCACATACTCAATTTTGAGGAAGAAGCCTGCAGGCTTGAATTTCAAACCTTTGGCTCTGGATTTTATAGTAGCATACCGTCCGCATGAAGATGCCTTTGTTCTTAACTATGTCCGCAGTACAATGAAGTTCAGATGTGACTGGAAGAAACGATTGTTCCACTCTGTTTACACTACTAGTTCGGAGATGGTGACCGTGGACAGGGATGCAGCTACCCGTAAAGAGATCCGCCAGGATGAAACAATTAAAAGGAACCTGATTTTCAATGATATGCTCATGGAATACTGGAGCAGCGATTTCTGGAAGGATTACAATATCATAGAACCTACAGAATCCCTTGAAAATGCAGCCCGAAGATTGACAAATAACAGAAGTGAATGAATATGACTTATGAAGAAATGATTGAAGATGCATACCAGCAGCTGGTATGCGCCTTGCCTGAATCTTTTAACAAAGAAGAAAGAATGCTCGTAGAGCAGGCATTTCTCCTTGCCCGTAAAGCCCATGCCAGTCAGACCCGTAAGAGCGGACTTCCATATATCCTCCATCCATTGGCTGTCGCACTGATAGTTGCCAGGGAAATGAGACAGAAAGATGCAGCGGTAATCGCTGCAGCCTTGCTTCATGATGTAGTAGAAGATACACCTTATACCATAGAGGATATTGAGAGACTTTTCGGTCCGGATGTGGCTTTTCTTGTCGGCGCAGTCACTAAGCCGAACAAAGCTCAGGTTGACAATTTCCAACATATCCTAGGTTCAGTGAAAGGGGACGTCAGGGTCCTGATGCTGAAACTTTCTGACCGTTTGAACAATATGAGGACACTTGAGTCCATGCGCCCGACCAAGCAGTGGAAGATTGCATCAGAAACCCAGTTCTTTTTTGCCCCTCTTGCAGGAAGGCTTGGACTATACAAGGTTAAGTCAGAACTTGAAAACCTGGCTTTCCGCTTCCTCAATCCTCAGGAATATGAGTTCATCGCCAAGGCTCTAGAAGAAGACAAGCAGCGCACTCGGGAAAGCGTGGAGTCGTTCATGGAAGCAGCCAGGAAAACGATTGCTGTCAAGTTCGGCGATATCGTCAGCTGGGATATAAGATATCGCAAACCATACAGTGTATGGCGTGAGATGCAGGAACTCAGCTGCGATTTCTATCATGTACCTTTCAAACATTATATCAGGGCTGCTTTTGAACCTGACGAATTGAGGATTGTTCCTGATGAACAAACCAAGGAACAGGACATGGTCATCAAGATATATAACCTCCTCTCATCGGCATACAGGGAGCAGACTGGCAGTTTCGTGAACTATATGGCCCAACCTAAGGCCAATGGATACCGTTCAGTGCATTTCCGTCTTCACAACCCGTACGGTGGGATTGAGGAGTTCCATATCGGCTCATTCAATATGAGGGAACAGTCTTATTACGGATGTATCGTAGAGAACCAGGAGCAGTGGCTCCGTCGTTTTACCGAAGTGCTCAATGAACTTGCCGAAGACCCTGAATCCCTGATGCCTGGAATCAAGGCTTCTTTCTTCAATGAAGATGTTGTAGTCTATACACCTAAAAGCACAAAGCCGGTGACCTTGCCAAAAGGTGCCACAGCCTTGGATTTTGCATACAATATCAATACACATACAGGAAATCATGCCCAATATGCCCGCATTAACGGCCAACTGTCTTCAGTCAAGACTGTCCTGAAAAGGGGAGACTGCGTAGAGATAGGAACTTCCGACCATATTCATCCGAAGGAAGACTGGCTCGATTTCGTAGTATCATACAAGGCAAAGAAACAGATAAAATACTTTCTGAACCATCAACCTAAACCGAAATATTCCCTTTGCCCGAACTGTCATCCAATGCCGGGAAGTGAGATTATCGGTTTCCAGGACTCAGAAAATGTCATTACAGTACATAGAAGGAATTGTCCGGATGCCATCCGGATCGCTTCTGAAAAGGGAAATACCATAGTTGCGATAGACGACTTCCTTCCGGATCCTACCATTCTTTATCCTGTCCAGATTGAAATAGTGGGAATAGACAGATACCATCTTCTGCGTGACATAATCGACTGCATAACCGAAGACCATAAGTTGTCAATGGCTTCGATGAGCTCTTCCAACAAGGATGAAATTGCCTATTGCACCATTGATTTTGCAGTACATTCTGCGTTGGAACTCAGAGAGTTGATATCTGCAATCTCCGCCATTGACGGCGTCGAGGAAGTCAAACAGAATTTATAAAAAAATCCCGCATCACTGCGGGATTTTTCGGTTAGTTAGTAGTGTAGTGTATTCCCTTTTGGGATGATTAATTATTAGTGGTTAGAAACGTCTGAATGACATATTCATTCATATGTCGGATGCAAATATAGATATTATTATCAGATTTACAAATAAAAATCGTTACAATTTAAATTCAAAAGCTAGATGGCAATCCGGACTTAAAAAATGACAGATGATTTTAAAAATAATTAAAAATCATCGTAAACGATAGTTGCTATCGAAATACCCGATAGCTTATTCGGAGTCATCCAGCAGATTCGGTCTCAGTTTCCTGGTTCTTTCCAAAGCCTGCTCATCCTGCCATTGGCGGATGAGCCTTGGGTTGCCGCTGAGCAGGACATCAGGGACTTTCCAACCGTTGAACTCCGCCGGACGGGTGTAAATCGGTGCGGAGAGCAGTCCGTCCTGGAAACAGTCGCTCAGTGCCGAAGTTTCATCCGTGAGGGCACCGGGGATGAGTCTGATGATGGAATCCGCAAGGACGGCGGCTGGCAGTTCGCCACCGCTGAGGACGTAGTCGCCGACGGAAATTTCCCTTGTGACTAGGTGCTCGCGGATGCGATGGTCTATGCCCTTGTAGTGGCCGCAGAGCAGGATAATGTTCTCTTTGAGTGACAATTCGTTGGATATGTTCTGATTGAGAATCTCACCGTCAGGGGAAAGATAGATTACTTCATCATATTCCCTTTCATTTTTCAGCTCCATTATCATATTGAATAGCGGTTCAGGCATCAGGACCATACCTGCATCCCCGCCATAGCTGTAGTCATCGACCTGCAGCCTGGGGCCCTTTCCGTATTTTCTGAGATTGTGAACATGTATTTCCACGAGCCCCTTTTTTATGGCCCTTCCCACTATGGAGTGGCTCAGAGGGCTTTCCAGCAGTTCCGGGACAACAGTAATGATATCTATTCTCATCAGATGGTTGGTTAAAAACTGATTGCAAAAATAGGCAATTCGTTTCAGTTTTACCAAAAAAATGATATATTTGCGGCTTGTATTATTATCAATATAAATAAAATTATATGAGTGAAGAGTTTATTCCTGATGTTGAAATGACATCAGATGTAGTTGAAAGTAATGTAAATTACTCGGAAATGACCCTTGCAGAGTTGGTTCAGGCGTTCGAACAACTTGCAGCCAATGAGGAAAGAATGAAGATGTTCAAGGAGGCCGAAGCAATAAAGGCGGCTTTCTACAGGCGGCTTCTTAAAGAGAAGGCAGATGCTGGCATCGTGTCCGTTGCTGTAGCGGAAGAAGATTCTCAGGATGAGGAAGTTGGGTCTCAGGAGCAGGCTGAAGACGAGTCAGCTGCCCAGATGCAGGAGTCAGTTTCAGACAATCCGTTTGATGAGATTGAGAAAGGTTTCAAGAACCTTTACAACAAATACAAGAAAGAGCGTGCCGAGTATAACAGGCAGCTTGAGAAGGAGCGTGAGGACAATCTTGTTAAGAAGCAGGCTGTCATTGAAGATTTGAAGGCCCTGCTTGACAAACAGGAAGATGTCAATGCCACCTTCCCTGAGTTCCGCGAGATTCAGAACAGATGGAGGGCAATCGGTCCCGTTCCAATGCAGAACTACAGGAATATCAATGAGACCTATCAGCTCTATGTGGAGCAGTTCTATGATATGGTCAAGATCAACCGTGAACTTCGCGACCTCGATTTCAAGAAGAATCTTGAGGTGAAGGAAAAATTCTGTGAGGAAGCTGAAGCCCTTGCAGAGAATCCTTCTGTAGTTGAGGCATTCAAGGAACTCCAGAAACTTCACGAGCAGTGGAAGGAATATGGTCCGGTTGCAAAAGAGTTCCGTGAGCAGATCTGGGAGCGCTTTAAGGCAGCAACTTCCGTAATCAACAAGAAATATCAGGCCCATTTCGAGGCTCAGAAAGAGATTCAGGCAGAGAATCTTGCAAAGAAGACAGTTCTTTGTGAGCAGGTCGAGGAGATTGCCGGCAGGGAAGTGACCGAGTCCAACCAGTGGAATGCATTCTCCAAGGAGATTGAAGACATCCAGAAGATATGGAAGACCATCGGCTTTGCTTCTAAGAAGGAGAACCAGAAGATTTACGACCGTTTCCGCGCTGCATGCGACAAATTCTATGGCCGCAAACGCGATTTCTATACTGAGTATAAGGACAATATCAACTCCAACCTTGAGAAGAAGATTGCTCTTTGCGTAGAGGCTGAAGAACTGAAGACCAGCACTGACTGGAAAAAGACCACTGACCGCTTCATCAACTTGCAGAAGCAGTGGAAGGAAATCGGAGCTGTCCCACGCAAGAAATCTGACTTGCTCTGGAAGAGATTCCGTGCTGCTTGTGATGAGTTCTTTGCAGAAAGGGACAAGAATGCCAAGCCGGAGAACGATTTCTATGGAAACTTGAAAGCAAAGCAGCATCTCATTGAAGAGATAAGGGCTTATGTCCTTACAGGTGATGAAGCCGAGGATACAAAGGCTATGCAGGCATTCGCTGAAAGATGGCAGTCAATCGGATTCGTTCCTTTCAAGGAGAAAGATAAAGTGACACAGGCATATAAGGAAGCCGTTCAGGAGAAGTTCGCGGGACTTTCACGTGCTTCACGCAAGTCACGTCAGGGAGCAAGGGCTCCAAGGTCCGAGAAGGATCGTCTTATTCAGAAGTACAATGCCCTTGAGCAGGATATCGTTACATATGAGAACAATATCGGATTCTTTGCAATGTCAAAGAATGCTGAGCCTCTCATCAAACAGATGCAGGAGCGAATTGACAAGGCTAAGGAGGAGTTGACAGCTCTGGCTGACAAAATCAGGCAGATTACAGAAGAATCGAACAATTAATACATGGATAAAAATTCAATTATAGGATTTGTTCTGATAGGTGTCATCATGATTGGATTCACATTCTATCAGAACAGACAATACAAAGAGCAGATGGAGATTCAAGCCCAGCTTGACTCCGCAGCAAGGATGGAACAGTTGGCAGAGATTGCCATGGATTCCTTGAAGAGGGCCGAAGGCCTTGTGAGTGCAGGTGAAATGACCGGTGTGAAGGTCACTAACATGCCTGCTTATAAAGACAGTCTCCTTTCAGTTGCTAGATTAGCTGATTCTGAGCTTGTTACACTTGAAAATGATAAATTGGAAATCGTTTTCAACACAAGGGGTGCACAGCCTTATTCTGTCAGAATCAAAGAATACAAAGCTTATGATAGCACTGACCTCTATCTGATCAAACCTCAGATGAGCAGCTATGACATCTCGATCTATGCCGGAGAATACATCAATACCAAGGATTTCTCATTCCAGCTGGCAGAAGTGACGGATTCAAGCGTAGTCATGAGGCTTCCTTTTGCTCAGGGAGGATATATCCAGCAGAAATACTCACTCTCACAGGGAAGCTATATGGTTGACAATCAGCTTTCATTTGTGGGAATGGATGAAGTGATTCCCCGTAATGTGTCGATGTTCGACATTGACTGGGGAGTAGTGATTCCAAGACTTGAGAAAGGATACAAGAACGAGAAACAATACTCGAAACTTGACTACTATTTCACCGGTGACAAGAAACCGGAAGAGATGGGGCGTGCCCGCAACGAGGCGAAGAGGATTGATTCAAAGATGAAATGGTTTGCCTTTCAGCAGCAATTCTTCTCTGCAATCATGACCGCTGAAAACGAGTTCTCGTCAGCAGACCTCGATGTGAAATACTACGAGGAAAACGATCCGTCCCGCAACCTGATGGCTTGTACCGCCAAATTGCGTTCTGAGTTTCAGGCTTCGTCTTCAGAGACTGTGATTCCGTTCCAGTTCTATTTCGGACCGAATGATTATCAGGTACTTAAGCATTATGACTACAGATATGAGAAGATTATCCCTCTGGGAGGCTGGCTCGTAAACTGGATCAGCCGTTTTGTCATAATCCCTTGTTTTGACTTTCTGAGCCGGTTCATGAACAACTGGGGACTGATCATCCTTCTTATGACCATCCTCATCAAAGTCGTGCTCTCGCCGCTTACTTACAAGTCATTCAAGTCATCTGCAAAGATGAATATTCTCAAACCGGACATCGAGCAGATCAACAAGAAGTATCCGAATGAGAAGGATGCCATGAAGAAACAGCAGGCAACTATGGAGCTATACCAGAAGGCCGGCATCAGTCCGATGGGCGGATGTCTCCCGATGCTCCTCCAGTTCCCGATTCTCTTTGCAATGTTCCGATTCTTCCCTGCATCAATCGAACTTCGTCAGCAGAGTTTCCTCTGGGCTGATGACCTTAGCGCTTACGATTCGATCCTTGACCTGCCGTTCAGGATTCCGCTTTATGGAGACCACATCTCACTCTTCGCGCTTCTGATGGCAGTTTCAATGTTCATCTACTCGAAGATGACTTCAAGCCAGATGTCGGATGATCCGAATATGGCACCTATGAAGTTCATGAGTGTATGGATGATGCCTATCATGATGTTGTTCATCTGTAACAACCTTTCTTCGGCCTTGAGTTATTACTACCTTCTTTCCAACCTCATCACAATGCTGATGACTTGGGTAATCAGGAAGTTCGTCGTTACAGAAGACAAGGTAAGAGCAGAGATGGTTGCCAACCAGAATAAGCCTAAGAAGAAGTCCAAGTTCCAGCAGAGACTCGAAGAGGCTCAGAAAATGCAGGAGCAGATGATGAAAGAGCAGCAGAGAAAGCGCAGATAATCATGGACACTATAAAAGACATACTCGATAAATTGAAAAGCGAACTGCCAGCAACTGTAAAGTTGGTGGCAGTTTCCAAATTCCACCCCTTCGAATCCATCCTGCAGGCTTATGAAGCCGGCCAGAGGATATTTGCTGAGAGCCGACCTCAGGAGCTATCTGCTAAGGTCGCTCATGCTTCAAAGTTAAGGCAGGAATATCTTGCCAATGGTGGCAAGGGAGATTATCTGAATGACATCCAATGGCATTTCATCGGACATTTGCAGACAAATAAGTTGAAGATGGTTCTTCCATATGCGTCTCTGGTTCAATCAGTTGACTCATTGCATCTTATAGAGGCTATTGAGAAATGGGGGCAGCAGAATGACAGGGTGACTGATATTCTCCTGGAATGTCATGTGAGTTCAGACCAGTCAAAACAGGGTTTTTCCTCAGATGACCTCCTGGATTTCCTGTCCGGCAGCATCGAATATCCTCATATCCATGTCAGGGGAGTAATGGGAATGGCAACTCTGACAGATGACAGGAATGTCATCAGGGACGATTTCAGGAAGCTTACCGCCATGTACGACATGCTTCACGATTGGCTGGGCGAGAGTCCGAACCTGCCGCATTCAGGAGCCTTGGTAAAAGAGAATTCCCCTTGGGATGTCAGCGAAATCTCAATGGGAATGTCAGATGATTACAGGATTGCAGTGGAGGAAGGCTCCACAATGGTCCGAATCGGTTCCATGATTTTCGGAGCGCGTCAATATTGATAATCTGTCATTTCAATTCCTCAATCATAGCCGAGGCGACGGCATCCGAAGCCCCGCTTCCTCCGAGAAGTGAACGTATCTGCTCATAGTCCTTGAGCATCCTTCCTCTATATGCCCGGTCCTCAATCAATTTGCGGACTTCGGCTACAAGTGCGTCTGCATTGCAGTCATCCTGGATGAACTCCTTGAAAGCGCATCTGTCTACAATGAGGTTGCCAAGGCTGATAAATCTGACTTTGATAATCTTCCTTGCAATAAGATAAGTCAGACGGCTTGCACTAATGTAACCCACAACCTGAGGCACATTGAAAAGCACGGTTTCAAGCGATGCTGTGCCGGAGTTGACTACAGCTGCCTCGGAATTCCTGATAATCTCCTGCGTCCTTCCGAACAACACTTTCACATAATCGCTTATGTCCGGAGTCATCCATTTTTGATAGTCTGCCATTCTCCTTGCAGGTGCTCCAGCAATAAGGAATTGATAATCAGAATACTCAGGTATGTTGTGCATCTTTCTGGCAAATTCTGTCAATACCGGCATCATCGTACTGATTTCACCTTTGCGCGATCCTGCCAGCATGGCTATGATTTTCTTTTGAGGCAGGCCGTTTTCCTTGAGAAAATCCTCGCAGGATTGCTTCATCGCACGGGAATTGTCAACGGCGTCAACAAGAGGGTTCCCTTTATATATAAAAGGAACACGTCTGGATTCGAAATATGGGATTTCAAACGGAAAAACAATGAATAGCATGTCCACATATTCTTTCAACTTCCTGATTCTGCCTTCCCTCGATGCCCAGACCTTCGGAGCTATGTAATAGAATACTTTGAAGCCCTTTTTGTGTGCAAATTCCGCAATCTTGAAATTGAATCCCGGATAGTCGATCAGGATTACAACGTCCGGATTCCAGGCAAGGATATCCTTTTTGCATAAGGATACATTTCCGAGCAGCTTCCTGGCCTTGACGAACACTTCCACGAATCCCATGACCGCACCGTCTTTATAATGACGTACAAGGGCCTGTGAATCAACGCCTTGGTTCTTATTATGGACTTCCTTCATCAGGTCACCTCCCCAGAAGCGGATATCTGCTTCCTTGTCCTTGGAATAAATGCCTTTCATCAGGTTGGAGCCATGGAGATCGCCTGATGCTTCGCCTGCTATGATGTAATACTTCATATCCTATTTGAAATCCTTGTTGAAACCTTTGCTAATCATCCTATCATACTCCTGATAATCAGTGCAGTCCAAATTATGGGCAGTGATGGAAATATAGCCTTCCTGCATCAGTCTGTGGTCGGCCTTGGAATCGTTGCGCGGATCATCCATAAAATCTCCGACCATCATATACAGTTCCTCTCCATCTTCCACCTTCGGGTCAGAACTCTGACCGAGCATTTCTGGTGTTATCCCGTATTTCTTATACACATCAAGGTTCCAATTCATGAACTCCCTGACCCATCTGCCCTTTCCCTGAACGGAGGCACGTACTCCCTTTATCCGGCTTGCCGGAATATCTGGAAAATTCACATTATAATATATTCCATATTTGTCGGGATAGTCGTCCATTATTTCCTTGAATATTTCTCCGAAATATTGTTTTATCGCGGAAAAATCGGCCTCAGGGTGAATTGTGTCGAGTGACACCCCGATAGCGGGGATTCCGTTCAGTGCAGCTTCCTGGGCTGCTCCGAGGGTGCCTGAATAGCAGGATGCCGTTGCAGCATTGGAGCCATGGTTTATTCCTGATACGACTACATCGGGGAATTTGTCCTTGAATATGATGTTAAGACCGAATTTCACACAACTTGCCGGGGTGGCATCAACATAAGACCAATGTGCCGTGTCCTGGGAGCACGGGGCATAGGGGTTGGGATTCGTAGTCCCGAAATCCTTGTATGCTATCTGTTTGAAACCGAGTGAAACGGCCATTGACATTCCTGACTGATGTTTTTTAGGAGCTATCACGGTTACATCCCCGAATTCCTTCATTATTTCAACAAGGGTTTCAATTCCCTTGGCACGGTAACCGTCGTCGTTAGTTATAAGAATATTCATTATTTATCTCACTACGCATTAATAAAATCTTTTGCAAATTTACAAAATAAATAATAGCAAATCTCAATATTTTTTCTATCTTTGCAGCCGATTTTGAGATCGACTGGAAATTATATTAAAGTACAACTTTAAATAAACTTATAAGCAATGATTAAACTTGGTATTAACGGATTTGGCCGTATCGGCCGTATGGTGTTCCGTGCCGCTGTTGAGAACTTCTCAAACGACATTCAGGTAGTTGGTATCAACGACCTCCTCGATGCAGATTATCTTGCATACATGCTCAAGTACGATTCTGTACACGGCATCTTCAATCATGACATCAAAGTAGAGGAGAACTACCTCATCGTTGACGGTAACAAGATTCAGGTTTTCGCTGAGAAAGATCCTAAGAACATCACTTGGGGCGCTCTCGGAGTAGATGTAGTAGTTGAGTCAACCGGATTCTTCCTTACTGAGGAGCTCGCTTCAGCTCACCTTGAGGCTGGTGCAAAGAAAGTTATCATGTCTGCACCTTCAAAGGACGCAACTCCAATGTTCGTTTACGGTGTTAACCACACAACTTACGCAGGTCAGAAGATCATTTCTAACGCTTCTTGTACAACTAACTGTCTCGCTCCTATCTCTAAGGTTCTTCACGAGGCATTCGGTATCAAGAGAGGTCTCATGACTACAGTTCACGCTGCTACTGCAACTCAGAAGACTGTTGACGGTCCTTCAAAGAAAGACTGGAGAGGTGGCCGCGGTATCCTCGAGAACATCATTCCTTCTTCAACTGGTGCTGCTAAGGCTGTAGGTAAAGTTCTTCCTGAGCTCAATGGCAAACTTACCGGTATGTCAATGCGTGTTCCTACCTCTGACGTTTCAGTTGTTGACCTTACTGTAGAGCTCGAGAAACCAGCTACTTACGCTGAGATTTGCGAGGCTATGAAGAAAGCATCTGAGGGCGAACTCAAAGGTGTGCTCGGATACACTAACGAGGCTGTCGTTTCAACTGACTTCCGCAACGACGCACGCACTTCAATCTTCGATGAGAAAGCTGGTATCCAGCTCGATCCTACCTTCGTTAAAGTTGTTTCTTGGTACGACAACGAGTGGGGTTACTCAAACAAAGTTTGTGAAATGGCTCGCGTTATCGCTAAATAATTGCGCCTGTAGCAAATTTGATTTAGGGCTCCGGTTTCCGGAGCCTTTTTTTGTTATCTTTGCACTTTTCAACTAAACTCCCTATCAGATGAAATTATTCAGCAGGTCTGAGAAGCCTTCATGGGCGGTATCCCTTATCCCATTCATCTTTCTTATTGCGACATTATTCTTCGTGATAAGGATATTCGGCTCTGATGCCCTCAGTGGAGCAAGTCAGGTGGCACTCTTGCTTTCTGCAGGAGTAACTGTTGCCATATCCATGATTTTCTATCGGATTCCATGGAAGGATTTCGAAGATGCAATTGTCGATAATATCAGTTCTGTAGGGTCTGCAATCATTATTTTGCTGCTGATTGGAGCTGTATCGGGCTCATGGATGGTAAGTGGCGTTGTGCCTACTATGATATATTACGGAATGAAAGTCATATTTCCTTCCATCTTCCTCTTTGCCACATGCATCATCTGCGCCCTGGTTTCGTTAATGACAGGAAGTTCATGGACAACCATTGCAACGGTGGGAGTGGCACTCGTGGGTATCGGAACGGCACAGGGTTATGAGCCAGGCTGGATAGCGGGAGCAATCATATCCGGGGCTTATTTTGGAGACAAGGTATCTCCGCTTTCAGATACAACAGTGCTTGCATCATCTTCAGCCGGCACTCCTCTTTTTGCGCATATCAGATATATGATGCTGACAACGGTACCATCTTTCTGCATTGCACTTGTGGTTTTCCTTATTGTAAGCCTTTGCCATAAGACTCCGGACATGGCGACTATTTCAGATTTTTCAAATGACCTGAAAAACACATTCAATATTTCACCATGGCTTTTGCTTGTACCTGTCCTTACCGGAGTCCTGATTGCCAGAAAGGTGCCTGCAGTGGTGACACTTTTCATTGCGGCTGTGCTCGCAGGTGTTTTCGCCCTCATATTCCAGCCCCATATCATATTCTCCATTGCGACAGAATCTTCCGTGGATAATTTCTCAGGACTTTCCTTTGAGAGCGGATTCAAGGGACTTTTGCTCACATATTATGACAAGACAGCCGTTCCAACAGGCAACGAAGCATTGAATGAATTGGTCGCAACGAGGGGGATGACCGGTATGCTCAACACTGTTTTCCTGATTTTCTGTGCAGTTACTTTTGGCGGAACCTTGGTTGGAAGTGGCATGCTGCAAAGCCTTACTGATCTTCTGACAAGATATATCAGCCGCAGGGTAAGCATAGTTGGCTCAACGGTCGGAACTGGTATTTTTGCCAATATGATTACTGGTGACCAGTATCTTTCCATCATCCTTACGTCCAGCTTGTATAAGAAATTGTTCAAGGACAGGGGATATGAAAGCAGGCTCCTCAGCCGCAGCGTCGAAGACAGCGCCACTGTCGTTTCTGTCCTGATACCATGGAATTCATGTGGAATGACGCAGGCAACTGTCCTGAAGGTGGCTACTGTTGAATACCTGCCATATTGTCTGTTCAATCTCATTTCACCTGTCATGTCGATTGCCATGGCAGCCCTGGGATATAAAATTATTCGCAAAAACCCTCCTGAAACTCAAAAAATAGATTAAATTTGCAAGGATTTCGAATATTTAAGAATATTAAAATTTTAATAACATGAAAGATCTTAAAGGAACAAAGACTGAAGCCAATCTTCAGACTGCTTTTGCTGGTGAGTCACAGGCTCGTAATAAATACACTTATTATGCTTCAAAAGCAAAGAAGGACGGATATGTCCAGATAGCTGCTCTCTTTGAGGAAACAGCAAACAATGAGAAAGAGCACGCAAAAATCTGGTTCAAACTTCTCCACAATGGCGAGATTCCTTCAACTGAGGTCAACCTCCTCGATGCAGCTGAGGGTGAGAACTACGAGTGGACTGACATGTATGCAGGTTTCGCAGCTGATGCCCGT
>JALFNZ010000108.1 GCA_022774085.1 Bacteroidales bacterium | reverse complement strand
TCCGGAAAGGAAAAGAAACAGAGCAAAGATTGTATCGTGATGTCGGAAACCTTCCCATTTGACATGCTTCATCTGAAGAGCAAGCCATGAATCCCCGCCTTCGGGGAACAACTTGCATAAGGCCACAATAATTCCGGCCATCCCCATAATGAACATCATGTCGAAGCCTCTGGCTGCATCTATGGACAACAGGCGGTCATTTTTCTCTTTCATAGAATATTTATGTATTGTTTGACAATCTGTCAATCATATTATCTCAATTTTCAATCTCGGTGCAAAGGTATTGAAATTTAATATAGATAAATATAGTTGACTATGGTTTTTTGATTGAGATTTAGATAATTGACATATTACTTGACAACTTAAAGTTATTTTTAATGTGCGGGTTAATCAATCCCTTCTTGAAGTCTTCGGCTCTGGTGGACTTCTGCATGGTCATAATGTTTTCTAAAACTCTGAGGCAGAGGCCATCTTGGCCTTGATGCGGTCGTTGCATAGGTTGCCGAGGCTGCCGATGTGGGTGTGGGAGAGGGAAGAAGCCTTCAGGTTTCCCTTGTCGGAACTTCCGTCCGAGCCTTGGTAGCTGAATCTGCCTTCGTTGACTTCTATGCCCACGCTCTTGTATGCATCTCTGAACGGCATTCCTGCAAGGGTGCGGCGGTTCACCTCCTCTACGGTGAAAAGGTAGTCGTAGATTGCGCTGGATTCGAGGATATGCTCGTTCACAATGATGTTCTCAAGCATGTATTCTGCCATGAAAAGACACTTGTGCATCAGTTCCAGGCTTGGGAACAGGATGTCCTTCAGGAGCTGGAAATCACGGTGATAGCCGTGAGGCATATTGCTGCATAGCATGCTTATCTGGCCTTCCGTCGCCATTATCCTGTTGCAGTTGCCGCGGATGATTTCCCAGACATCCGGATTCTTCTTGTGCGGCATTATGCTGGAGCCTGTAGTGAGGGAATCCGGGAATTTGATGAAACCGTAGTTAGGACACATATACATGCAGCAGTCCGCGGCAAACTTATTGAGAGTCAATGCAATGGCTCCAATGGCTGATGCAACGGCCCTTTCTGCCTTTCCGCGGCTCAGTTGGGCGGCAACGCTGTTGTAATCCAGACTTGAGAAGCCCAGAAGGTCGGTTGTCATCTGCCTGTCCAGAGGGAATGAACTGCCATATCCGGCAGCGGAACCGAGCGGATTCTGGTCCGTCACATTGAAAGCCCCTCGAAGCATGTACATGTCGTCAGCAAGAGCCTCGGCATAGGCCCCCAGCCACAGGCCGAAGGACGAAGGCATCGCCACCTGACCGTGAGTATAGCCCGGGAGCAGTACGTCCTTGTATTTCTCACTCAACTCCTGCAATCTTTCGAACAGTTTCAGCACCTCATCCCGTACCTTCAGAGTCTCGTCCTTGAGGAAGAGCTTAATGTCCACGAGTACCTGGTCGTTGCGTGAGCGTCCGGAATGGATTTTCTTGCCGATTTCCCCGAGACGGCGGGTAAGAAGCAGCTCTACCTGTGAATGGATATCCTCCACATCGTCTTCAAGAACGAAATCTCCCTCTTCAATCTCCTTGAGAATGTCGTCAAGTCCCTCTGTAAGTTTCTCGAGTTCATCGCTCTTCAGCAAACCGATGGTCTCAAGCATCCTGATATGTGCTTTTGAACCGAGTACGTCATATTTCGCAAGCCTCAGGTCGAGGATTCTGTCATTTCCCACCGTAAATTCTTCAACCAGGTCCGTTGCCTGGGTGCCTTTGCTCCAGAGTGTGTTGGATCCCATAATTATAATTTTATGTTTTTAATGTATTCAATATATGTTTCAATCCCGCTGCTGATTTCGCTGCAGAGGACGTATTCGTCTTTTTTGTGTGAACGGGCAGAATCTCCGGGGCCCATTTTCACTGCATCGCATCTTATCCGCATCCAGTCGGATGTGGTAGGGGATGAAAAGGTTTCAATCCCACTAAGTCTTGCAGCTTCAATCAGAGGCGACTGCTCATAGGTTGCGCTTGACCTGTTGGCGAGGTT
>JALFNZ010000086.1 GCA_022774085.1 Bacteroidales bacterium | reverse complement strand
CTATTTAACAAAAGACAAAAGCCTGATTGTCAGAACTTTCCTTAAAGAAAGCTACAGAGTCCCAACATTCAACGACCTCTATTACTTAAGAGTCGGGAACACGTCTCTGTCTCCGGAAAAGGCATATCAGGCCAATATAGGCACAAGCTGGAAAAAATACTACCCCAGGCACGGACTGGGCATCAACCTTACTGCTGACATATATTGCAACTACATCAAGGATAAAATTACAGCCATCCCCACCCTCTTTATATGGAAAATGAGGAACATAGGGAAAGTATTGATGGCCGGTGCGGACATTACGGCAGGGGCACATTGGGAAATGACGACGGATTTCAGTATCCACGCCGATGCAAACTTTTCATATCAATATGCCGTTGACATCACAAACCCTGAGGCTAAAAACTACAGGCACCAGATTCCATACACCCCGCGATACTGCGGCAACATCATCTTGTCGGCGGATACACCATGGTTCGGTGCAACATATACATTCAGCGGAGTAGGCAAAAGATTCGCCCTTGCCCAGAATATAGAATCGAACCTTATCCGGGGATATTCCGACCATTGCATCAGCATCGGCAGATCATTCGATTTAAGGCAGGTCAAGTTGAGAGCCAGTCTCGACGCGCTGAACCTGGGAGGCAGGAATTATGAGATAATACGTGGCTATCCCATGAGCGGAAGGTCATTCAGATTGACAATCAAAATTACCTATTAATATATGAAGAACATCAGAATCAAACTTTTTGCGATTATCGCATTAGCTTTGCTCGCGGGATGCAGCAAAGTGGGAAATGAGGACAGAAATGAAACAAAAGACGGCGGATATTTCGTCCTGAACAGCGGTAACATAAATGTTAATAATAGTAACATTTCTGTTTTTGACATTAATAATAAGGAACTTACATTAAATGCATTTTATCAGGCTAATGGAAAGTATCTTGGAGACCTGGGGCAGGACATACTGGTGGCAGGTGATGAAATCTATATATCTGTTTCGAACTCCAGACGAATATTCGTGACCGATTCCCAGCTTAAGATTAAGAAAGAAATCACATTCGGGATGGGCGGAAACGATGCATTCCAGCCACGCTATCTTTGCAGTTACCAGGGTAAGATATATGTCACCTACTATGAAGGATATCTGGGAAGGATAGACCCTGCTGAGGATTACAAGGTGGAATGCACGAAGGTGGGAGAATACCCTGAAGGCCTGGATTGCTGCTCAGGTAAGGCCTATGTGGCCAATTCCGGCGGCATGAATTATCCGGATTATGACAAGACCTTGTCTGTGGTGGACCTTGGGACATTCAAGGAAACTGCAAAGATTCAGGTCAATACCAATCCGGAATTTGTCAAGGCCAATGACCAGGGCAGCCTCATCTTTGTTTCCAGCAAAGGCAACTATGAAGACATTCCTGGGATGCTCCAGGTGGTCAGCACATCAGACAATACAGTAAAGGATTTGGGATTTAACAATCTGATATGGATGGCAAAAGGTCCTGAAAACAAAATATATCTGCTTTCAGGAGGTTATGACCAGAACTGGAATCCCCTTCCGGGCAAAGTCAGCACTTTGGACGCATCACAACCTTCTGCGGCTGCAAAAGAGTTCGTTAAGGATGGAGTTGATTTCCCTATGGCATATTCTCTTTCAGTAACAAACGATGGTTATGTCTTTGTCGGAAGTTCAGACTATGTGAATAACGGAGATGTGCATGTTATCGGTCCTAACGGAAAATATGTATGCAAATTTGACTCAAACGGTCTCAATCCTATAAAGGTTGTCAGAAGATAAGAGGCTTTTTCATACAAAAAATAACGAAAGCTGCGGAGGTAATATGAAAAATATTATCTTCGCAGTTCTTTTAATCCTGATCATATGCTGCAGAACAGAGAAAAACAGATACAGAACATCACCCTCTGGGGGTCATTGGTGAATATTGTGCTCACTATCTGCAAGATTCTCGCAGGAATCTTCGGCAAGAGTGCGGCAATGGTTGCAGACGGAATACACTCACTGTCAGACCTTCTGAGTGACGTTATCATACTGATATTCGTCCACCTGTCTTCGAAGGAAAAGGATTGTGACCACGATTTCGGCCATGGTAAGTTCGAGACTTTTGCAACCCTGATAGTCAGCATTATCCTGGTCATTGTAGGTGCCGAACTGATGTCTTCAGGAGTTCAATCCATCATCAGCATAGCCAAAGGTGAGGCTGTGGCACGCCCTGGAATGATTGCACTGATTGCTGCTGGCGTGTCCATAATTGCAAAGGAAGCAATATACCGGGCTACCATGAGGGTGGCAGACCGCGTTGAAAGTCAGGCACTTGTAGCAAACGCATGGCACCATAGGTCCGATGCTCTTTCATCCATCGGCTCTCTGCTCGGTATTGGCGGAGCAATGCTTCTAGGGGATAAGTGGTCTATGCTTGACCCTATTGCTTCATGCTGCATCAGCATAGCCATCATTTACATAGCCGTTAAGATGTCCATTCCTTGCATCAAGGACCTGCTTGAGACCTCCCTTCCGGATGAAGAAGAGAACAAGATCGTGAATGTTGGAAAGTCTGTTGACGGCGTAAATGACATTCATGAACTCAAGACCAGGAAGAATGGCAATTCCGTGATTATTGATGCCCATATTGTTGTGGATCCGACTCTGAATGTGGCTACTGCTCATGATATTACCACAAAGGTTGAGAAGGCGCTGAAAAAAGAATTCGGCCCGATGACACAGATTTCTCTGCACATCGAGCCGGATGTTCATGCAGAATAAGTTCTGCCTTATATGTTTCAAGGTGTTGATATTAGTTTTCCTTCGGAAGTGTCTTGTTGAGCAGGATGGATCCAAAGACTGCAGCGATGAGCGATCCGCAAAGAATACCGAGTTTGGCATTGTTCAGCAAATGAGCTCCTTCAACTCCCAGAGCGGAAAATGAGAGATCGGCGATGAACATTGAGACTGTGAAGCCTATGCCGCAAAGAACGCAGACACTGGCAAATGTCTTCCAGGTCGCGCCTTCCGGAAGAGAAACTATCTTGAGTTTCACACTGATCCATGAGAAAGAGAATACTCCGACGAATTTTCCCACTACGAGACCGAGCATGACTGCCAGGCTGACTCCTGAAAAAACATCTCCTAATGTCATGCCGCTAAGTGCGACACCTGCATTTGCAAATGCAAAAATTGGAATTACAAACCAGTTGATTAGGCCCTTAAGGTTGTCCTCGAGGTCCTGGAGCGGGCTGATAAGTTTGTCGGCAGCAGACTCGATACTCTTCAAGGTATGTATCTGATCATTTGTCAGGACCACAGTCTTTTTCTTATCTATATCTATGACTGGAAAATTGCTTATATGTCCGCGGATACGCTCAAGATAATATCCGGTACCCCTCTTGAGGGTTGCAGGGACGCAGAATGCAACGATTACGCCGGCAATTGTTGCATGTATTCCTGAATTGAGCATTGTGTACCAAAGCACCAGTCCTACAATGAGATAAAAGGCTTTACCGCGGACTTTCCGCCAGTTAGCCACCGCCATCACCACTACGCAGAGCAACGAAAGGATGATGAATGTCACATTTATGTCGGACGAATAAAAAAGTGCTATGACGATGATGCCGCCAAGGTCGTCGGCAACGGCAAGTGCTGCCAGGAAGACTTTCAGCCCGACCGGGACTCTCGTACTGAAGATAGCCAGTACTCCGAGGGAGAATGCGATATCAGTGGCCATAGGAATGGCAAGACCCCTGTGCATCTGCGGATTGCCCCCGCTCAGGATTGCATATACCAGTACCGGGACAATCATTCCTCCGCATGCTCCTATGATTGGCAGGAGTGCTTTTTTCAACGATGACAATTCTCCGACAAGGATTTCACGCTTGATTTCAAGACCTACAGAAAGGAAGAAGATGGCCATGAGGAAGTCGTTGATTACCTGCATGATAGTCATCGGATGTCCTCCATGGCTGAAGAAATTGAAATTGCCGATAGACAAAGACATTTCGTTCTGCCAGAACTCGCTGTACCACTGTGCCGTCGCAGGGCAGTTTGCGCAGATCAGTGCCAGAACAGTGCATAATATGAGCATGACGCTGGAGCTGACATGGCTCTTGATTTTACTGATGAAGCTATAGTTCGTCGTCTGTACCTGTTGCATAATGTACCTATTAAAAATGGGCGGCAAATTTAATCATTTTAATGAAGAAGAGTACATTTTAATTGGTTTTTTGCTCGATATTTCCTAAATTTGCGCGCTGTTTGCGGTTTTACCAGATTCCGCACCCGAATGACAATTAAAAATGTAATAATATTATGGCTAAAGAAAAAGAAATCAAAAATGAGAACGCTGAGGTAGTTGCCGAAGCCGTTTCCAAAACAGAGCTCTTCTTCAAGGAGAATGGAAAGAAACTCGCCATTGCCCTTGCAGCAGCAGTAGTAATCGCAGCCGGTATTTTCTGCTGGTACAAATTCGCTTATCAGCCTTCAGTTGCAGAGGCTCAGGGCCAGATGGTTTCTGCAGAGCAGAGCTTCATCAAATCAGATTTCGAGACTGCTCTCAACGGTGACGGCAATGCTCTCGGATTTGCACAGATTATTGATGAATATGGTGCAAAGGCTGGAAAATCAGTTTATCTCTATGCTGGTGTCTGCGAACTTCAACTCGGAAACTATGACAGCGCCATCAAATATTTGAATTCATACAAGGGAAATGATGCTATCCTGGCTGCCCGTGCGCTTGCATGCCTTGGTGATGCTTATGTAGGGCTTGAGAATTATGACAAGGCTCTCGGATATTTCGAGAAAGCTGCAGCCCAGAGCGATGATATGTTCGCTGCCGGTTACCTTCTCAAGGCTGGTCTGGTAGCTGAGAAGCTCGGACAGGAGTCAAAAGCACTTTCTTTCTACAAGAAGATTAAAGATCAGTATCCTCAGTCAATGGAAGGATATGATATTGACAAGTACATCGGACGCATCGAAAAATAATTAGTATATGGGACGTGCATTTGAATTTAGAAAGGAAAGAAAATTCAAAAGATGGGGTCACATGGCCCGCGTATTCACCAAGATTGGCAAAGAAATCACTATAGCTGTAAAACAGGGCGGTCCTGATGTAACCGGTAACCCACGTTTGAGGGCACTCCTTCAGACAGCAAGAAGTGAGAACATGCCTAAGGACAATATTGAGAGGGCTATCAAGAGGGCAAGCGACAAGGACCAGAGCGATTACAAGGAGGTTGTATTCGAAGGATACGGTCCTCACGGCATCGCAGTCCTCGTTGAAGCAGCAACCGACAACAACAACCGTACTGTTGCAAACGTACGTTCATATTTCACAAAGAGCGGCGGCTCCCTCGGAACATCAGGCAGCGTTGACTACATGTTCGACCGCAAATGTATGTTCAGGATGAAGAGCGACAAGCCTTACGACATGGAAGAGCTTGAGCTTGAGATGATTGACTACGGTGTTGAAGAGATTTTCGAGGAGGAGAACGAGGACGAGCAGATGGAGATCGTAATATACGGTGAATTCACTGCATTCAACTCAATCCAGAAATACATCGAGGACAACGGTTATGAGCTGATTTCTGCAGAGTTCACAAGACTCCCTAACGTGGAGCTCAAGGAGCTTGAAGGCGAGGATAAGGCTGATATCGAAAAACTCATCGAGAGAATCGAGGAGGACGACGATGTCCAGAATGTATATACCACGATGAAACCTTAATTTCCAGACTATATTGTCAAAAGGCTGCCACATGGCAGCCTTTTTTGCTTTATTGTGGTGTAATCTGGTTATGCGTGGTACAGTTTAAAGTCCTCTTGGGAAAAAACACTATCTTTGCCGCCGATTTATTAACGATGCAAACACAAGAAAATATGAGCATCCAGACGGAAAAGATTAAAGAACTTGTTGAGCGCAGAGCCTCTGCCAGAATGGGAGGCGGACAAAAAAGAATTGATGCGCAACACTCAAAAGGAAAATTCACTGCACGCGAAAGGCTCGCGATGCTTCTTGACGAAGGCAGCTTTGAGGAATTCGATATGTTCGTTCAGCACCGCTGCACAAACTTCGGAATGGAAAAGACAAAATTCGACGGAGACGGAGTCGTAACTGGACAAGGTACAATCGACGGTCGCCTAGTTTATGTATTTGCACAGGACTTCACAGTTTCAGGCGGTTCGATGTCAGAAACAATGGCACAGAAAATCTGCAAAGTCATGGACATGGCTATGCGTAACGGTGCACCTTGCATAGGCCTCAATGATTCAGGTGGAGCAAGGATACAGGAAGGGATATGCTCGTTGGCAGGATTCGGAGAAATCTTCGAAAGAAATATTCTCTCTTCAGGTGTGGTTCCTCAGATTTCTGGAATTTTCGGTCCTTGCGCAGGAGGAGCAGTTTACTCCCCTGCCCTGACTGACTTCAACATCATGATTAAGGACACTTCCTACATGTTCCTTACAGGTCCGGGAGTGGTCAAGACCGTAACAGGCGAGTCCGTCACTCAGGAAGACCTCGGTGGGGCAAGCGTACATGCCAGCAAGAGCGGAGTGGCACATTTCGCTGCCGAAAACGAAGAGGAAGGCATTCAGATCATCAAGGACCTGCTGAGTTTCATCCCATCCAACAACAGGGAAAAAGCCCCGTTTCTTGCGACAAACGATCCTGCCGGAAGGGTGGATGATGCACTGAACGAGATTATCCCGGATAATCCGAACAAGCCTTATGACATGTATCAGGTTATCGGAAGCATCGTAGATGACGGAAGATTCTTTGAAATCCACAAGAGCTTCGCCAAGAATATAATCATCGGCTTTGCCCACATGAACGGAAGGTCGGTCGGAATTGTAGCCAACCAGCCGAAGATACTCGCGGGTGTCCTTGACATCAATGCATCACGAAAGGCTGCACGTTTTGTACGCTTCTGCGATGCTTTCAACATTCCGCTTGTAACTCTCGTTGATGTACCTGGCTTCCTTTGCGGTACCCAGCAGGAGTATGGAGCCATCATATCACATGGAGCAAAACTTCTCTATGCCTACGGTGAGGCAACTGTTCCGAAGGTAACCGTGACACTTCGCAAGTCCTATGGTGGAGCACACATTACCATGAGCTGCAAGCAGTTAAGAGGAGATATCAACTATGCATGGCCTTCGGCAAATATTGCAGTGATGGGAGCGGAAGGAGCTGTGGAGATTCTATATTCAAAGGAAATAAAGGCCATCGAGGATCCTGAAAGGAAGGCAGAAGCAGCCCAGGCTAAGAAGGATGAATACAACGACCTGTTCTGCAATCCATACAATGCGGCAAGCTACGGCTACATCGATGATGTGATTGAGCCTCGCAACACACGTTTCCGCGTCATCAGGGCACTTGAGGCCCTTGCTGACAAAAAGCAGGAGAATCCATACAAGAAACACGATAATCTTCCATTGTAAAAACATCACATTATGGTAGATTTGCTAACACTACTTACAGCCGCTTCCACCAAGAGCATGATGCTCGCTGAGAGGGATCCTCACGGCTTTATCATGACGCTCACTGCAGTAGCCGTGGTCTTCAGCGCACTGATCATTCTTTACATTTTCTTCGGCATCCTGGGTGCATTCAACTCAGGCAAGATAAACCTGAAGAAATTGTGTCCGCGCAGAAAAAACAGCAACAACGAAGCAGAGACGGCTGCTGCCATTACCATGGCCTTGAATGACGAGTTATCAGGAGAAGTCCATGCTGCCATCGGAATGGCTCTCAATGAGTATCTTGAGAATTCAGTACATGATCAGGAAAGTTATATAATAACCATCAAAAGAAATAAGTAATGGAACGTACATATATCATCAACGGCAACCAATACAAGGTTACAATCAATTCAGTATCAGGAAATAACGCAGATGTCACCGTCAATGGGACACACTACAGCGTACAGATTGCAGATGCTCCGGCAGCTGCTGCTCCAGTACAGGCTCCGGCAAGTTCACCGGTTCAGGTACCAAAGGCAGTTTCACCTCAGCCTCAGACTGCGGTAGCAAGACCGGCCTCTCCGGCACCTTCAGCTGCTCCTTCGGCAGGAAAGGCTGCAACAGCACCGCTTCCAGGTGTTGTCATCGCGATAAAAGTTAATATAGGAGATACAGTCAAGGCCGGTCAGGAAGTAGCGCTGCTTGAAGCGATGAAGATGGAGAACTCCATCGAGGCCCCTGTCAGTGGCACTGTGACAGCTATCAATGCTTCGAAGGGAGATTCAGTACAACAGGGAGCTCCGATTGTAACAATCCAGTAACAGGCACCCTAAACCTCGTATAAATGGAGACAGTATTCGAAAGTCTGCGTGAATTCATTGGTTTCACAGGCTTTGCCAACATTACATTCCAGCACATCATCATGGTGTGTATCGGTATTTTCTTCATAACGGTAGCCATCAAGAAAGAATGGGAACCTCTTCTGCTGATCCCGATCGGATTCGGTATGATCATAGGTAACATCCCGTTTGTATCTGGTTTGAACATAGGTATTTATGAAGAAGGTTCCGTGATGAATATCCTGTACCAGGGCGTACAGAAAGGATGGTATCCGCCTCTGATATTCCTCGGAATCGGAGCTATGACTGACTTTTCAGCATTGATTTCACAGCCAAGGCTCATGCTCATCGGAGCAGCAGCCCAGTTCGGAATCTTCGGAGCATACATCCTTGCCATGTATTTGGGATTCACACCTGCGGAGGCAGGAGCCATAGGCATAATCGGTGGAGCAGACGGCCCGACGGCAATCTTCCTTTCATCCAAACTTGCTCCAGAAATGATGGGTGCAATCGCAGTGTCAGCCTACTCTTACATGGCCCTCGTCCCTGTGATTCAGAAACCTATCATGCTCATGCTGACAACAAAGAAAGAAAGGCTCATCAGAATGGCCCCTCCACGTCCGGTCAGCCAGAAAGAAAAGATTATCTTTCCGATAGCAGGATTCATACTCACCGCCATGATAGTACCTTCTGGTATGCCGCTTCTGGGCATGCTCTTCTTCGGTAACTTGCTGAAAGAGAGCGGAGTTACAAGGCGTCTTGCCGAGACTGCACGCGGTCCGCTGATTGATGTGGTGACCATTCTCATCGGTGTGACAGTTGGTTGCTCAACCCAGGCGAACGTTTTCCTTTCAGGCAAATCCATCAAGATTTTCCTTCTCGGACTCATTTCTTTCGTCATCGCAACCATCTGCGGTGTCCTTTTCGCAAAGTTCATGAACTTGTTCGCAAGGGAAGGACACAAAATCAACCCTCTCATCGGAAATGCAGGTGTATCGGCTGTGCCGGATTCTGCACGTGTATCTGAAGTGGTCGGACGCGAGTTTGACAAGAACAACCACCTTCTCATGCATGCTATGGCACCGAATGTAGCAGGTGTCATCGGCTCCGCAGTTGCAGCGGGTATTCTTCTCAGTTTCCTGGGATAACATAAAGAGGCTGAACACAATGACGTTGTGGTCAGCCTCTCTTTATATTATTCAAAATGATCAGAGACGTATCATGCGAATGCAGTCAAGTGCGGCACTGTTTGTCTGAATGTTCATATTGTGATTCTCGGGCTCAAATGTCATACGGAATGTATGTTTGCCCTCAGAAAGCCTTGTCTTGAGCACATTCGTATAACGCCATGTGTCGAAGGCTCTTGTTCCGCAATGAGGCATGATGACAGGGCCAAGCCGCTGTCCGTCAACATGGAGGGTACGGATGGCGCATTTGTTCTTTGTATTGATAGGGCCGTTTGCATTGGCAAACCGGAAATCTATCGCATAATCACCGTCATAAGGTATGTCAACTGTGAACGAAATGTCAGTGTTGTTATCCAGGGTAAGGTCTATGTAGCCAGATCCCTCAAAACCTTTGTACGGAGTCTTTGACAATTTGCAAGCATATTCGATATCATTTTCAATCACGTTGCCAAAACATTCAACAGGCTCACTTGCAAACGATTCATATCCATTTTCTCCTACGGCAATCACCTGATACTCACCATCCTGAGCTACCTTATATGAAGATTCTGCTGTAGTTGCAACACACTCTCCGCTACGAATAATCTTATACATTGACACTCCCTCAACGCTGTCCCATGTCAAGGTATCTTCATTGACAGCACAAATAGGAGTCAGAGGGGAATATTCATTTGCAGTCATATTGATGCTTGAAGGATCGAGGACTCCATTAAGGACGATATTGACCGTATGATGTCCATTTGCTGATATGGCAGGGATGAACGCTTCTGCCCTGACTCCGTCAATAAGGAAACTGCGTATTCCGCTTCCATATCCCTCAACAGTGATATCATAAACACCGTCCCTGTAGCGGAAGCCTGTCAACGTACGGGTTCCGGCAAGAGCCTTTGGAACGAACGGGTTGAATCTCAATCCATTATCCTCCCATTCCATTCCAAAGAGAATATTGTTGACAATGGTCAGATTGCCGGCGATGCTCCAGAGCTGTCTTGAAGAATTAATCTGTGTACCCTGCCATTTCCCGTCGTATATCACCATATTTTCCTTATTGGTAAGGCAAAAAGCAGCAAGACGTGAAATAGTTGCAATCGAATGCATGACTCCAGTTTCGTTTCCTGCCTTCTTGCAGGCATTCATCCAATATGCCTGAACAAACGGCCACATCGCATCATTGTGATATGGAGGAATGTCCCCAATGTTAGGGAAGAAGCATGCCGTACCATAATCTTGACACGGTACATTCGAGCAGATGGAAGCTGCCCTATGCGAATCTGCAATATCATAAAGCACGGCGAGCGCCTCACCCAAAGTCTCCGAACGTGGTGAAGCTATCAGATTCTGACGGCCATAGAGATACTGTGCATAATAACCTTTGTCTTCCATCCACAGATATTTGTTGATTCCGTCCCTGATGCCTTGGGCAATAGCTTCATACCTTGCAGCGTCAGTCTCCGTTCCCAACATCCTTTCTAGCTTTGCCAGAATGCTGAATGCTTGATAATGAACACATTCAGTTCCCAAATTCTCACTATTGTATATATCCACAGGTGCCATCCAGCGAGGATATTCCTGTTCTCTCCAGTCAAGAAAGCTGGACTCGCCTTTCAGCATGCCTGTCTGAGGATTGAGTGATACAAGGATATCATCTTCCAGACTTCTCTTGATGATAGGATATATGTACTCAAGCCACTGCTTGTCTCCTGTCACCTTGTAGATCTCCCATGCAGCAACAGCCCAGATATTCCTGTCTGTCGAGCATGGCCAGCTTCCTCCTGTGCCGGTGTCCTGGATGATACGGCCAAGCTGGTCAACCTTTCGGACAAGGCTGTTTATCGAAGCCTGGGTCTGAAGGTGGGATACACCAAGAAGGATGCTATAGCTTACATCCCTCGTCCAGACTCCACCCCACTCTTTACCAGTACGCAGGGTCGAATCCGGTTCTACGGCAATTATAACCTCCTCCAAAGCAAGGTTATACAAAGCTTCTTCAAGTCTGGTCGGAGCTGAATAAACCGGGAATTGCGACAAATCGAGCTTCGCAGTCCATTTCCCGTCAGGAAACTCAGCTTCCGGATAATTGGATACAATTGTCTTTGAGTCAAGGGCATAGGCCTTGATTGAGTCATCATTGAGAGATATGGTATCGCCCTTCCATGTGAATGAATTGTTCTGGTAAATAACAGGAGCAGAACATGAAACCATTGTCATGGCAAGCACTGATGGCAAAAATGATTTAGTGTTGAACAGCATAATATGGGTCAGGTTAGTTGTCATGATAATAATAACCGGGCTACAGCCTTCTTCCCGGATACGATTCCAGAGCTTTGGACAGGACAAAAAGCGCGCGCTGCAGGTCATCTTTGCGCAGCACGTATGCAAGACGCACCTGGTCTTTTCCTAGTTCCGGCTCAGAGTAGAAACCTGCGGCAGGAGCCATCATTACTGTCTCACCGGTACATCCTTCGGGAGTTTTTTCATCCTTGTAGGAAAATTCGCTCAGACACCACGCGCAAAATGCTTCAGAATCATCGACCGGAAGCTTGGCCACGGTATAGAACGCTCCCATAGGCACTGGAGTATAACATCCAGGGATTCTGTTCACGTTATCAATCAGGCATTTACGTCTTTCGACATATTCATCATAAACCTCACGGGAATACTGCTCCGTGCCTTCAATCGAAGCCTCAGCCACAAGCTGTCCAAGAAGAGGAGGACTCAGACGCGCCTGACAGAACTTCATGACAGTCTTGCGCACTGCCTCATTCTTGGTAATCAAGGCACCTATTCTGGTTCCGCACTCAGAGTAACGCTTTGATACTGAGTCAATCAGCACAACATTTTCCTGAATGCCCTCCAAGTGCATCGCACTGATATAAGGCGAGCCGGTGTAGATGAACTCACGATAAACCTCATCGGAAAACAGATACAGATTATATTTCTTCACAAGGTCACGAATCTGGTTCATCTCCCTCTGGGTATAGAGGTATCCGGTAGGGTTATTCGGGTTGCAGATGAGGATTGCCTTTGTCCTTTCATTGATCAGTTCCTCGAATTTCTCCACCTTAGGCAGGCAGAAGCCTTCATCGATGGTCGTAGCCACCGTCCTGATCACGGCACCGGCAGAGATGGCAAAACTCATATAGTTGGCATAGGCAGGCTCAGGTATGATGATTTCGTCCCCAGGATTCAGGCAGCTCATAAATGCGAAGAGTACCGCCTCCGATCCACCAGCGGTTATGATGATTTCGTCGGGATTAAGTTTTATCTGATATCTGTCATAATAGCTTACGAGGGCCTCCCTGAAGGATTTGATTCCCTGAGAAGGGCTGTATTCAAGTGTGGTGCGGTTGATATGCTTGAGCACGTCGAGGGCCTTCTGTGGTGTCGGCAAGTCAGGCTGTCCGATGTTGAGTCTGTAGATATATACTCCCCGTTCAACGGCCTGGTCTGCAAGAGGGGCAAGTTTACGAATCGGAGATTCGGGCATCTCGATACCCCTCTGTGAAATTTGTAGCTTACTGTTCATTATCTAAAAATTACCTATATTTCTTTACTCTGGCGTCGTCTATCACGCCTGACCAGTTAAGGCCATAAGCAAAATCATAGACATTTCCGTCGCCATCCTTGTAACACTCCATGTCACGAGGAGTATCTTCTTTCTGGAGCTCCACTGTCTTCATGTTTGCCGGCATCTGGAAAGGCAGAAGTCCGCTCGGTTCATAAGTTCCGTTGACAAGTTCCAGAACTGCCTGTTTCTGAATTGTGAAGGTAACCATGAGAGCATCAGCGAGAGGCTCTACCTCAGACAAGACTGTAGGATTCGAAGAGTTGATGACAACAATCACTTTCTTGTCTCCCATTTCACTACGTACCTTTCTCACAAGGTCGAGATCCGACTTGTTGAATGTCTTCACTCCTTTTCCCTTGTAGCTCCTGTCAGGATTCTTTTCCAAAGGGTCGCCCTGTCCGATGCTATGCTCACGGGCATATTCTGCAACATAGTCCTCGTACTGGAGGCTTATAGGATAATAACCGTTGCCCGGAGCTGAAACCTTGGATCCTTCAGGGATGAAATAATTGTCCAGTACTCTCCTCGATGCAGGGTTGTCCTTTCCCAATACTTCTGCGAGGCTATAACCCCAGCCACTGTTTGGAGATTCGATGAATACGATGGCAACATCTGCATCCTTGGCAGAAGCCACCGGCTGGAAATATTTCGATGCCAGGGCCTCGGAAACCGGAGTGGTGAGCTGTTCAGGAGTCATATAACCGAAAAACGCATTGCAAGCAGGCTGAACC
>JALFNZ010000083.1 GCA_022774085.1 Bacteroidales bacterium | reverse complement strand
TTTTCTTCTGAACACCATAACCGACAACCACAACTTCGTCAAGAAGTTCGTTGTCATCTTCAAGTATGATTTCCATATCGGAAGCTGCCGCTACATTCACAGTTTTGTAACCGATGCTTGAAACTGCGAGAATTGCTCCCTCTGGAACATTGAGGGAGAATGTTCCGTCAATGTCGGAAATGACACCATTGTTAGTACCAGTCTGGATGACCGATGCTCCGATGACAGGAATTCCCTTAGTGTCCTTTACGACACCGGAAGCCGTCACTTGCTGAGCCATCGCACTTACAGAAGCTGCAATCAGAGCCGCCGTAAGGATAACTTTTCTAAAAAGACTTTTCATTGCTAAATGTTGGTTATTAAAGTGTGAGGCAAAGATATGCAATGATATCCGCGCTGCATTTTCACTATTATCCAAGAGTTTTAAATTTTGTTCCATTATTTTAGATGGCTTCCAAAGTCCCGAAATGTTCGATATTTTTATATTAATATTGTGAAAAACATAAACACACAATGAAAAGGATATTGTTCTCATTGATTGCCGCAGCTGCATGCGTGCTCGCTTCAGCTCAGCAGGCACAGCCCTCCCTTGCGGACTATCTTGCCAAACTGACAGGACGCGAGGATGTCTATTGTTTCAGAGGAAAGCCAGCCGACATTCATGGCCGGTTCAACAATCCGGGTCCCGTCTTCATCGTCTTCCCCGACAGCCGCACCAGCCAGGAAGAAGCTGAAAAAATGGTAGAGGAAAGCGGCATGAAACAGATTGTCGATGATTATACCGGCTCCGTTTTCTTCTTCAATCCTTTGGCCGAAGAATATGACAACAAGGCGGATTTCGAATCCTACCATGGCTTCATCGACCGCATGAGGATTGTATTCAACATCAAAGTGATCGGTATCGGAAGAGGTGCCACATTCGTAAATGAAACCATTGCAAGGAAAGCAGGCAATGTCGCCGGCATCGTGAGCATAGGCGGAAAGGCTCCGAAGAAAGCACTTGAAGGTGAATCCCCTGTGCCGGCATATATTATAGGAAAGAATGCACGCAAGACTGCCGCTTCATATATTGCAAGGAATGATGTAGAACTTGCTTCATCTGAAGGATCGAAGAGCCTGTACGTAAACAGTAATGAGCCGCTGATAAGGGTGGTCGTGAACCAGAGCGACGAAACAGACCTGGCAAAGGTGATTGCAGATGCCTGGGACAGCGTCCTGAGCTGGAACTACCGTTTCAACAACTACAAGCATACCTGGTACACGGGGGAATCTTACTGCGAACACGGAGATTCGGAATTCGAGCCATTCATCATGTTCGACCGCCTTGGCATCACAAGGAATGTTTGTACGGAAAACCTCAACGGCACTGGCGATTTCCTCTGGTATGAATACATCCCGAAGGCTGCTGCAAATGCTGAAAAAGGCACCGTACCGCTTGTAGTCCTGCTGCACGGGAACAACAACGACCCGCGCACCCAGGCGGAGACCTCTGGCTTCCTCCCTATCGCATCACGCGAGGGCTTCATCGTTGCAGAATTCGAATGGCAGGGCAACGGATGGACTCCGATGGGCCATGACGGCATCGAGACGACTATTTATGAACTGTTCAGAAAATATCCTCCGATAGACCGTTCAAGGGTATATTGTGAAGGCCTTTCAGCGGGAGCATTCAATGCAACGGCTCTGGGCATAAAGAAAACGCATATCTTCGCCGCCGTTGGTTCCCAGTCAGGCGGAATCATGGTTGAAACCCGGTTCGGATCATGCAAGGAGACTCTTTTCGATGAGGCCATCCTCAAGAGCGAAGGCTGCGACATGCCGTATTTCTCGATTTCCGGCTCGGATGACGAAGCCGTAGTCTTCCCTAAACCGGGCGAAACCGGACCTAACAGAGTTCTCCTTTCATGGCAGGCATATCAGATTCTGAATAATCTCCCATATACCGAGACTCTCGACTTCTCCATTGACAAGGACTTCGGAATGAAGCTTGAAAACAGAAGACGCGAGGACACAAACAAGGGCATATCATACGAAATCGGCGACATGACAAAGGACAATGTGCCGCTGATAAGATACATCGTCGTGGACGGATACGGTCACTGGAACTTCCAGCCGGGAGCGGAACTCATGTGGAACTATTTCAAGATGTTCTCACGTGATCCTCAGACCAAAAAGCTGATTTATCACGAATAGTCCGACGGCTTCACGCCGAATTGTTTCTTGAAAGATACAGAGAAGTACGACAGACTTGAAAATCCAGTCATGTCGGCAATCTCGGAGAGATTGTACTTCC
>JALFNZ010000078.1 GCA_022774085.1 Bacteroidales bacterium | reverse complement strand
ATATCATTATCTCCTTAGCATCCCACTGCCCGCCCCATGCGGCGTTCATGGCATTCGGAGTTCCATCTTCGTTGTAAGTGCCGATGATCAGCACCGGTTGCGGGAGTACCCACGGTTTTGGTCCAAAGCTTTTCATATCCTAATATCTGTTTTCTATGCGGTCATTAATTTCTCTTATCAAATGCTTTATAGCCTCTATAGGATGATAAAGCATCATCCTAGGCCCAGCCCATCTCATCACCGCCCTCATCTTCTCACGCATGTCCGGCTTATAGCAATGGATCGGGCATTTCTTGCATGTTGGTTTCTCATTTCCGAACTTGCACCTGTCAAGACGAGCCTCAGCATAACTCAACAAATCTGAGCAGTTCTTGCAAAGCTCCTTGTTACCTTCATATCTTCTGCAGTAGAGCCTGACCATCATCCCTACCGTCTTATTCTCACTCTCTATTCTATTCATCACATCATCAACATTATCCTACCCTCAGCCAAACAGAAAGTGTGTGGAGCATGAGTGACCACATAGAACACCTGTTTGGCACTTACCGGTTGCCCGTCCTTACGCAGATGAAGACGCTGACGGTTTATCATGTCGGCGATCTGCTCACTGCGCATTCCTCGGTTTGAGGTGGCAAGGCAATACACTATGGCTTCTTCTATCTTCATATGACAAAAATACACAATAATATTCATATCTTTGTCTCACTGATAGCAGAATAACATCCTGTCTACTCTAAATTCCTACCGTAGGCATCCTTCCGAGGGTACCTATGTTATTTTGGATTTCTGCAAGACTTGCAGGGATTTCTGATTTATATCATCTCGCCATACCTTTGCACAGTCAAATGAGAAATGCTCCTATCGTTCAACGAATAGGACTCTGGCCTACGAAGCCTGCAATAGAGGTTCGAATCCTGCTGCGGGCTCACATAGGGAATTGGCGCAATGGTCAGCGCAGATGTCTTACTCCGGGCTGCTTGCTGCAAAAGTCCTCTGGACTATTTCCTTATCGCAAGCGACCTACTGTCGACCTAAAGGTCTCAAAATTCGGTAGTTTCGCAACATGCGAAACTTAAATATATTATATAATTCAGCTTTCAACGGCAGTGCAACAACTGATAACCGACGAAAAGCCTACGAATATAGTGTAAATATCCGAACATCCTACGGGAGAGATACAATTTTTTATAGAGGAGCAATAATTAACAATTGATAAATCGTCTTTTTTATCCAATGTTCATTTTTATCGGATTATTTTATTAAATTTGTGAGGTATTTGACGTAAATTCAAACACATACAAGGCCACTGAACAAGATGCATAAAACTACTCAAAATATGAAAAAAGTACTTCTAACCATGATTTTTGCTTCTGTGTGTGCGTTTGCATCTGCACAGAAGAGCGTTGTCATCATCGACTATTTCACCAATTCACCGTCAGTCAGCAAGTCAGATGCAGACCTGCTCAGAGCCAAGGTTATCGACGTAATCAATTCAATCAACCGTGTAAATCTGATTGATGTCGAGTCTGAGTCAACCCTGACACTTGAAGCCAGCAGGAGAAATTCCGAAATGGCCCTTGAAGACAAGACCGCCAGAGCCGGGGTAATGAAAACCCTCGGGGCAAACTATGCTATCTACGGCTCTGTCAACAAGATGGATGCAGACTACAAAACCAGCGACAGCGGTTCATACTATGTAGGAAACATTGCATACTCACTTACCGTAATCAATCTTGAAAACGGCACGGTTACAGGCACCAAGTCATTCACTTACACAGGTCTGACGGGAAACATCGGAAGCACCAAGAACGAGGCGGTCATCTCAACCCTCAACAGGGTCGAACAAAGCATGGACAATTTTGTCAATGAATATTTCAAGCTAAACGGCACCATCGTGGAGATGAAGGAAGCCAACAAGAAGGGCGACCAGGCCAAGAGCCTGTATATCAGCCTCGGATCCGATAGCGGAATGTCCAAAGGACAGCTTTTGGAAGTTTTCGAAGTGAAGATGATTGCAGGAAAAGAGGCGGAACTCATCGTAGGAAACCTCAAAGTCGAGGAAGTGGTTGCCTCTGACCTTGCAGAGTGCACCGTTACCAAGGGAGGTAAGGAAATCATGACAGCCTTCCGTGCTGGGAACGAACTTCGCGTCAAGACAAGGAAAGACAGCGGATTCACTTCATTCTTAAACGGAGTGGCTGATACTTTCAAATAGGCCAAAAAGAACCAGCATATTATGAAGAAAACACTACTGACAATACTTGCCTTGGCAATTAGCGCAATGGCATTTTCGCAAGAGTACATGATGCTTGTCAACTGTGAAATCAATGACGGCACGACAGCAGTTTTCACCTCGGCAGGAATGTCCGACAAAGTCAAGGATGTACAGGATAACGCTGTGAAATCATTGTTCCACACCCTGTTCTATGTTGGCGTGGAAGGAGTCAACAAAGGCAAGCCGCTGATTACCAACGACAATCCCGCTGTAGTTTCACAGTTCTTTGCCACACGCATGCCATTTTTCGTAAAGGAAGTGACTGAGATTTCAAAGCCACAGAAAAATGCAATGAAAAAATTTCAGGCAGAATACCGCGTGAGCATAGTTCTGGGCAACCTGCTCAAGGACATGGAACGCAACAAGCTCTATGTTCCGGAAAAAACAATCAGCTACGACCAGGTAGAAGATGAAGACGGAATGGTCCTCCCGACCATCATGGTGGTACCTTACAAGAGAGATGGCGAAACCTATGCTTCAGTCCTGCAGAATGACTATGACAGAAGGATTGCAATCGCAAAAGTCCAGGACGGATTCGAGAAACGCAACATCACGACAGTTGACCTCGAAGGAAAGCTGAACGCAGTACAGAGAAACGCACAGTTCGGATCCAATGATGCTGACTCGAACGACAAGCAGCTTCTGATGAACTCCGGATCCGATGTATATGTAACTGTTGACATCCTTAAGGACAACAATTCTGAAGGAAACCGTATATCGTTGATAATGAAGGCATATGAAACAGCAAGCGGAAGCATTCTTGCATCAAAGGATGCACTTACCAGAAGGTTCCCGAAAGCTGCTACCGATGTGCTCTGTTCTTATGCAATCGAAGACAATATCCAGCCTTTCCTCGATGACATCTGCAAGAACTTCACGAAGCAGGCATCCGGAGGCAAGAGGGTGAGCCTCATATTTGCGATTGACGGGTCATCGGCAGCGACAATGAACGACCGCGTCGGCAGCGAGAACTTACCGCTCTCGGCACAGATCAGACAGTGGGTAAGAAAGAACTCATACAAGGGCAAATACCATCTTCAGGGCATTGTCGGAGAAAGCATAATCTTCGACTATGTAATGATACCGGCAAAAGATGCAGAGGGATATGCAATGGATGCAGCACAGTTCGGATATCTGATAGAAGCATGGCTCAATGACCAGGTAGGAGTAACATGTACTACAAGGGTGGACGGCACAACCGTCTATGTGACAATATATTAATTCCAAGGCAATGAAAAAGGCAATACTCATAACGGTCTCCGCACTGCTTTGCTCGATGGCATTTGCACAGGCTCCTTCATGGGTCAAATCAAGACCTGTGGTTCAGGGGAAATATGTCGGAATCGGAATGGCTCCGACATCAGAAGCTGATTTCCAGCAGATTGCAAGGAACAACGCTCTTCTTGAAATTGCGACACAGATCGGGGTGAAGGTTGAAAGTTCATCCTTCATGCAGACTGTTGACGTGGACGGACGCTCAAAGTCCCTTTTCGAGGAAAAAGTCAGGGAAAGCGTGGCCGATCACCTTGAAGGTCAGGAACTTAAAGACTCGTACAACGACGGTAGCCGCTATTATGTCTATTATGAACTTGACATCAGGAAATACGAGAAGGCAAAACGCGAGAGGCAGAAAAGGGGCATATCCCTCGGCATGGACTACTATACAAAAGGAAAGGCGGCTGAGCAGATGAAGAACTACACAGGTGCAATGCAGATGTATGCAAAGGGTCTTGAAGCAATCGAGCCATATCTCTACCTGAGTCTGGTGACAGAATATGAGGGCAGGAGTTTTGATGTTGCAACGGAACTTTTCAATGCCTACATCAACGTGTTCAGCGGCTTTGAGCTCATACAGAACGTGACTGAAGTCGGTGCTGAGGCGTTCAAGGCTTGCGGAGAGCCACTTACAGTCTGCCTGATCAAGAAAGGCGAAGTGATGTCGAACGTACTTCTGAGAGCTGAATTCGTATCTGGTGAAGGCGAGCTTACCGCCCCGGTAAAGACTGATTCTGAAGGAGTTGCGACATTCTACATCACCAATCTCACTTCAAAGCAGAGCATACAAGCCGTTCAGGTGAGTGTGGACGATTCATTCAAGCAGGCCCTTCCGAAGTCTTATCAAGCCTTGATAGAAAACCTCAATTGGCCAACGGCAAGATTCAACGTCGTCCTTATGAATCCGAATTATACAGCCTATCTGATGGTTGAAGGTAATGATTTGGAAGGATGTGAAAGACAGGTAAGAAGCATACTTGCGAACAACTATTTCGAGTTTACCGAAGACACTCAGGCCAAGCTTTTCATCACACTCTCGACAAAACTCGATGTGGGAAGCGTATTCAAAGGTGAGCTCTATGACATGAATGAATGCTATGCAAGCCTTTCACTGCGAATTTTCGACAATATCAACCAGACACAACTTGCTGACTATCAGGTCAATTCAATCAAAGTCCTCGTTCCGGCCGACAAAAGCGAAGCTCAGGCCAAGGCAATGTGTACGAGAGAACTGATGAAAAGAGTTAACATTGAACTTCCGAAAGTATTGAAGAAATTGAATATAAATTGATAAAGTTATGAAAATCAGAAATTTAGCGCTTATACTTCTTGCTTGCGCAGCCCTTGTTTCATGTGGTGCATCCAAGAAAGCAGTCAAACCTGTAAGTACTTATGTACAGCCTGGATATGAACTTCTCAATGCAAAGAATACCCTCCGTGCATGGGCTGTAGGAGTTTCGGACTCAGAGATGACAGCAAAGAAGAAAGCAATGACAGATGCATCATCACAACTGGCTATGATTCTTCAGAAAACCGTTACCACGACTGTTGAGCAGTATTGCGTTTCTCTGTCTGAAAGCGAAGCTGCCAAATCGAAGAAATTCTTCAACGAGAAGATTGCGATTGTAAGCAAGGCAGTTCTTCAGGGAGCAGTTCCTATCTTTGACGAATGGGAGGCTAAAGGAGCTGACGGAATGTATCGCAACTACATCGTCCTTGAACTTTCAAAAGACAAGTTCATCAACAAACTTATCGAGGAGATGGACAAGACTGATGTGAAGATTGACGAAAAACTTCTGAACGAACTCTTCCTCAAAGCCATCAATTCAGACAGATAATCAATTCCACGGCCATGAAATTCTGTTTCAAATGTGGACAGCAACTGAAGGGGAACGAGAAATTCTGTCCGAAATGTGGTCAGAAACTGAATCTTCCCCAGCAGACTGTACTGGAGGAGCATCGCGAACCAAAGAGAGTCTGCTCCCGCCATGGAATAATTTTCACAGATCTGAATGCCCTGTCGTCATTCATGCATTGCAACCATGATGATCTGCGAAATCTCTTCGAGAAATATGCAGAATTCATGGCACTTTCGGACATCGACTACACACTGGTCGATGTGTCCGATTATAAATTCAGGTCAAAGGGAGCCGGAAGACGGGGAGAAAAGCCATCTTTCAACGAGAACAGCCCATGGTGGGATTATCAGCACGTCCTTTATGACGTGATGTGCTATGAAAAAGAGAACAAGCTTCGGGAATCGAACTATCTGTTCATCATCGGCGGTCATGAAATCATACCGGTACCGGTCATAAACCATTACATTCCACCAAGAAACGACCATGATGACAGAGACATAGAAACCGACCTTCTATACTGCTACCCATACGGTCCCAAGACACAGTACTCCCTCGAGAACGGGGAACTTTTCACACAGGAAATGTATTTCTTTGCGGGAAGGCTTCCTATTCCGGAAGGTGCGGATGCTGAGTACCTGAGGAACTATCTCCAAAACGCTGTAAACTGCCGCGACGGATTGCCTGTCAAGAAGATATATTCACAGACAGACCCGCACTGGAAAGAGCTTACAGCCTGGATAATGGAACCATACAACAAGGCAGGAATGCTACCTGACAGAAGCCATATCTCCGGCAAATACAGTTACGGGAACGTGATGCTTGGTCCGGATGTCACAAGCCGGGACATCCACTCTGTCATGGACAAGGATACAGACCTTATCTTCCTCAACCTCCACGGCAGCAACGACCCGGACACCGGTTTCTACCTCGGGGAATACCCGCAGCATTCATGCAAGTACGCAGCAATATTCCCTGTAGAGGCAATGCTTATACCGGAAGGATACAATGTATTTGTTTCCGAAGCATGCTACGGGGGCAGGTTCGTGGGCTATGATATGACACATTCGATGGTACAGGCAGGTCTTTCCAACAAGACAATCATCGCAGTGGCCTCTTCAAGGGTTGCCTACGGCGGTGCAACTCCTCCGGGAGGCAATGCAGACACATTGTGCGGAATGTTCGTGGCATATCTGCTCAGCGGATACAGCAGCGGAGAGGCATTCGTGCTTGCAAAAGCAGCCTTCTTCAATGAAGACGGCATGCTGTCACCCCACCAGGCAGCAACCATCGCTGAATTCAACCTCTACGGAGACCCTTCACTCCATGCCATCGGGGTGGCAGAGGACGGTTCGAAAGTCGCTGCCGTAAGCAAAAGGATAGCACCGGAGGACTTCCCTGTCGGATACGATATGGAAACTGTGAAAGGGGCTACGGGACAACAGTCTTTGCTTGATACTATACGCGGCGCCGTGGATAAAAATCTGATGGATATCAGCAGGAACATCGGCAAGGCGCTCTACGAGCAGTACGGTCTGCCTCCTCGTCAGCCTCAGACCATCAGGCGCATGAAATATCGGAATGGGAAGCAGAGGCTTGTCTATACCTATGACAACAACGGCTCCTCATGGGTGGTAACCAGCACCCCTGAAGGAAATATAGAATCAGTAATGACCTCAAAATGAACACATTATGAAACTTTGTCCCAAATGTAATACACAACTCGAAGATGAATATATGTTCTGCACAGAGTGCGGTACAAGGCTTACCCCTGAAGAGGCTAATACTTCAGAGCAGGTCCAAGTTGGAGACTCTGCTACTGACGTCATCGCTGACGCAGCTGCAACACCTGAGGAGATTGCCAAAGTTGACGGGCATATAATATGGAATCTCCAGCCCGGCCAGGTTGCAAGAAAAATCAGCGAGGCTGAGTTTGCAAACTACAGTGATGCATCCGGCATCATTATCAGCGAGGGCACAAGGCTTCTTGCAAGGAGCAATGCCGAGGAATATACGATGATGTCAAGCGGCATCTATACCTTCCCTGCAAGGGAAAAGGAACCGGACAAAAATGCTATCCGCAACATATTCAAGCCTTCACAGGCAGCATCAAAAGAAACTCCGGCCAATCCTAAATTCAGGTCAATCCTGCTCATCAGGGATGGAGATTTCCCAGTGATTTTCGGAGGAGCGGACAGCACCGAGGACAATTTCGTGCCGATGGACATTCCTGCAAAGAATCTGACCGTACAGGTGGGAGTGAGCGTCATGCTCAGAATCAGCAGCATGCAGGTCTTTTCATTGAAATGGATGGTAGACCGCAAAAGCATCTCAGCAGCGGATATCATGAAACTGCTGTCTTCTAGGGCAGAGGCTATCATACGTGAATGCCTTGCTGATGTATATATCTCTGAATCAGGACTTACCGAAGTTGTTAAAAAAGAAATCAGCGAGAGGATAATGGCAATGTCCCCAAGTCTGGGTGGCATAAGCGTTTCTTCCGTTCAGGAGATCAGGGTCGGCAGCGAGGAGCTCGAAAGGTTCCAGGCGCTGAACTCGGAACTTTATCTGAGCGGACGTGAACTGGAGTACCTGGAGCGCACTAACGAGTTCAAGAACCGTCTGGCTATTGCGCAGAACAACCAGCAGATTGAAGAGGCAAAGAATGACCTCGCACTGATGAGAGCCCTTCAGAAACTGAATCAGGACAAGATTCTGGCTGAAGATGA
>JALFNZ010000075.1 GCA_022774085.1 Bacteroidales bacterium | reverse complement strand
CAAGCAGGCTGAACCCTCTGAGGGATATAGACCTTGGTATTAGCAGCATCCTTCAATGGAAGGAGATTGTCATGGTTCTTGAGCATTACGACACTTTTCACCTGAGCCTGATAACCCTTCTCCATATATTCAGGGCATCCTACAATCCTGGCACTCTCTTCAGGAATGAGATACGGGTTCTCGAAAAGGCCGGTACGGAAAATATTGCGCAGGAGCCTTTTCGCAGAAAGTCTTATCCTCTCCATTGCCTTTTCTTCTCCATCCTGCTGAATCATGAGCTCAAATGCTTCAAGCACAGGGACTTTGTCATTATTTCCACCAAACTGGTCAACGCCAGCACGCAGAACTGCAAGATGACGCTCCGCAACAGTCTTGTCTTCAAGTCCGTAAGGTTTGCCACTGTGGATGCCCGGATGTACGATATCAGCTGTCACTCCCCAGTCTGTACAAACAACTCCATCATAGCCGGCCTGCTCTCGGAGCTGATTGGTTATAATCTCATAATTGTAGTTATTTGCAACTTCTTCTGATGACTGACCAAGAGAAATTGTATAATAAGGCATGATTGCAGCAGCCTTCCCTGTTCCGTTCTTAAGTTTGAATGCTCCCTCAATGAACGGAATTTTGTGCATCTGGTAGTTATTGCCAGGATAAACGGCAAATTTGCCACGTCCGAAATGGGCATCGCGTCCGGCCTCGCCTGTTCCGCCTCCCGGCCAGTGCTTAGCCATTGCATTCACGCTCTTCATTCCCCAGGCACCATAGAGGGCATCCTCACCATATGAAGTCTGGAAACCGTCGCAATAAGCCTCGGCCATATCGGTCACAAGTTTCGGATCTTCACCATATGTGCCGAAGAAACGCATCCAGCGCGGTTCAGTACAGAGATCTACCTGCGGAGAAAGGCAGGTGGCAAATCCAAGTGCACGATATTCAGCTGAAGCTATCTGACCATATTCCCTCATCAGTTCAGGGTCGAATGTTGCACCCATTCCTATTTCGCTTGGCCACAATGAGATGGTTCCGCCGTTTCCGGCATTGAATTCCACTTCGCCGCTGACTCCATTGCGCGGGTCACTTGAATTGTTATTCGGGATACCATGGCCAAGCCCCTCTACAAAGGCCTGTGAGACATTGTTCCATTTTGCCGCTACCTCCGGGCTTTCAACCTGAACTACAAGTACATGGCGAAGGTTATCCTCAGCAAGGAACTTTTTTTGAGAATCAGACAAATCCCAAGGATTTGCTCCACTCTCCTCGTATGGTTTGCCGTTATATGTGCTGGCTCCGTAAGTTCCCTGTGCTGGGATATTCTGATGTGAACTGTACAGCATCAGACCGGCAATTTCCTCTTTTGAAAGTTGGTTTGCCAAGTCATTTATCCTGTCTTCGATATCGCACCTCCAGTCTTCATAGACATCGAGTTTGCCATTTCGGTTCAGGTCCTTGAAGGCATACTTTCCTTCGTAAATAATGCCGACTCCCGATTCAGGAGAATAACCCAGAACGGGACCGTCCTGATGAATGAGGTTGAATCCATCATATTCTACGATGGAAGGAGCTTTAGCGCATGAAGCAAAAGCAGCGATGGCAGCAGCCACGCAAAGGGGGTTGAAAGTTTTCATATAAGTTTAATATTCTGTACCTATCATTTAGTTGCACTGTGGAACGGTCCGTCATTCTTTCCTGTCCATTTGTAAAGACGGGCGGTGCAGGATTCTTCACCTGTCTTCTTGTCACGGGCATTCTCGCTGATATACCACCAGCCACCGCCTATAGGACAAAGGCCGGTCGATCCCCATTTGAAATTCCATCCGGTGATGCCGGTGGCCTGATCCTTCATCGGAGAAACAAATCCAGGCTCCAGCGGCTCCACAAGCTTGAGCTGCATGTGCTTGCGGGCATCACGCCCTCCTCTTAAACGAGCTTTGAAAGGCTTCTGGTTGATACTGAATGCAAAGAGCCTGTAATTAGGATAACATTCCTTCTTTCCTTTATAAACAGCCATGTACATGCAATCCGTATATTCATCATAAGCCATGTTCTGGATGCCGTAATTAGTATTTCCCGTGAATATGAAAAATTCCTGTGAAGGCTTGTCAGGACCACTCGAGTGAGTCTGCCCGAACACTACTGGTTGTGCATATTTGTTAAGTACCTCAAGGTCATAACGTTGCACTACCTGATAATCGTTATCGGTCCTGTTTGTATCTCCATAGATGCCATATCCGACGTAAAGATACAATTTTCTTTGGACATCAGCCCCGCTTGCGGAATATCTTGCAGCCTTCAATGGAGCGATTTGAGGAGCAATGGCAACGCCGTCAATGCCGGAGCATCCATATCTGTGTTCATATTTTCCGGTTTTGTCTTCCCCTGCAAAAGCATAATCTTCCACAGCCTTTCTTATGCACACTGTCTTCAAAACCGGGTTACCCTCAGGATCGACTCCGATAGAGTCAAGTTTATCCACATCAATGATGGCAATATAGAATTTTGAATCCGCACGTGATAAAGTCTTAACATCCAAGACTTTGGCAATACCCTGCCCTATCTCGTCGTCCTTGCATTCCAAAGAAGCATACACCTTGCGGTCCTGAGGATTGAATGTCATGGCCCCAAGATGGCCCTGAATCCGATCGATGGAAGCAAGTATGTTTCCCTGCATGTCCACCTTTACAAATCTGCTTGTGAAGGACATATACATGCAATCTCTGTCAGCATCATAGGCTATACCCTGGACGTGCTGGGCCTGTCCTCCCACGAACACAACCGATGGAAGAGATGAATGGTCTATGTCTGCTGCCGATGCTTCCAGTGACACGCCCAAAGTCAGGATTGCAGCTATAAGGATATTGTAAATCACTTTCATAAGGTTATCAATTCAAGTTTCGCAAGTTCGCAATTATCTATTATTATCAGAGGTTTCCCCCTCCGATAAAGCCACGGATAAGGGATGTCGCCGGAACTTCCTTGTCGGAAACAGGAACAAAATAGCTCAAGAATTTCATAAGGCGGTGTACCTCGGAATATTCAGGGCAGTTCTTCGGTACGGTCATCAATATGCGCTCGGCATAAGGTCTGATCACCGGAAATTCAACGATGTAGGTCGAGTTGAAAAGCACATCTGCATTTTCCTGATATGGATATATCCATTTGACCTCCGCCCTGCGGACGTTCGGCCAGTTGGCAATGGATTCACGTGCAGAGAATGCTCCTTTGTTGAAGTCGCGAAGAATCCTGCGAAGGAGACGATTGTCGCTTGTGGGAATACAGTTGTGGTTATCCAGGGAAATGCTGGTGATGGTATTGATGAAAATCCTGTATTTGGTACTGTCGCTGATCTTGTCGGTAAGACGAGGATTCAGGGCATGGATGCCTTCTACCAGCAGGACTGTTCCTTCTTCCAGTTTCAATTTCTTCCCGTTGAACTCTCTCAGGCCTGTAACAAAGTTATATTCAGGTACTTCCACTGTCTCTCCCTTCAGCAGACGGATAATGTCGTTCTGGAGATAATCATGGTCCACGGTTTCGAAGTTGTCGAAATCGAAGGAGCCGTCAGGGAGCAAAGGTGTGTCAAGCCTGTTTACGAAATAGTCATCGGTTGAAAATGATATAGGTTTTATTCCGCATGCCTTCAGCTGGATGCTGAGCCTTTTGCAGAAAGTGGACTTTCCGCTGCTGCTCGGTCCTGTGATAAGTACCAGCTTTACAGGATTGTCCTTCTGATTGACCCTTCTTTCGATTTCTTCGGCTATCTGCACGATTTTCTTTTCCTGAAGGGCCTCGGCAACTTTAATCAGATCCGGTGCTTCCCCTCTCCTGCATGCAAGATTTACATCGGAGGCATTGTCAAGCCCCATGATTTTGTTCCATCTGAGGTTTTCCGCAAACACGTCAAATGTCTTTGGCTGTTCCATGAAAGGAGCGAGCTGCTCGGGATGATGCCTGTCAGGAACCCTGAGAAGGAGGCCCCCCTTGTACATGATGAGGGCCCAGACTTTCAGATAGCCGGTACTTGAGACAAGGGCATCATAGTAATAATCCGGTGTGTCTTCAAGAGTATAATAATTGACATACACGTCTGACGAGGTCTGAAGGAGCTTAACCTTGTCCATATAACCCAATGATGCGAAAAGCTCAATGGCTTCCTGCAGTCTGACTTCGTGTCTGCGGAATGGAATGTCCGCCTGGACAAGCGCAGTCATCCTGTCTGTGACTAGCTTCAGGTCAGACTCGGTGAACTGAGTTCCGTCATTCTTTGTGATCGAGCAGTAGAATCCCTTTGAAATCGGTCTGCGTATAACTATGCCGCATCCGGGGAATACATCCTTTGCCGCCTTGCACATAAGGAAACAGAGAGACCTGCAGTAAACACTTCTCCCAGAATAAGTCGTATAGTCCTGAAATTCGACGTCACGGTTGTTGAACGCCCTGTATTTCAATCCCTGGCAAACATTGTTCACTTTTGCCGACAAGATGGGATATGGACGTTCGAAGTCAAAGGAATCAATCATTTCCAGGAGGGTGGTTCCCTCCTGGAAAGAATGTGCCGTACCTGAATTTTTGCAATATATTTTTACCATATCAATATATAAGTAGGTGTGTCAGAGCTGCAAGTGCGGCACCACAGAGAGGACCGGCAACAGGCACCCAGCTGTATCCCCAGCCACTGTCACGTTTGCCTTTTATAGGAAGGAGGAAATGTGCCAGCCTAGGTGCAAGGTCACGGGCAGGATTGATAGCATAGCCGGTTGCACCTCCAAGGGACATACCGATTGCCATGATAAGAAGTGTCACAGGGAAGGCTCCCATGCTTCCCATACCGACCTGAGGTGAGTTTTCTGAATGTGCAAACAAAAGAATCACATAGACAAGAAGCCAAGTTCCTACAACCTCGCAGAAGAAGTTGCGTGCCTTGTTTTCTATTGCAGGCATGGTACAGAAGATTCCAAGTTTGGCATCAGCATCGTTGGTTGCATCGAAATGATCTTTATAGAACATATATACCAGAAGGGCACCGGCAAAACCGCCGAGCATCTGGGCCACTATGTATGGAAGGACATCAGACCAAGGGAAATGTCCTCCGATTGCCAAACCAAGGCTTACGGCAGGATTCAGATGGGCTCCGGAATAAGATCCGGCAACAAAGACTCCGCACATCACGGCAAAGCCCCATCCCATTGTAACTACAACCCATCCGCCACCCTGGCCTTTGGATTTATTCAGCAGATTGGAAGCGACCACACCGTCTCCAAGAAGAATCAGCACCAATGTTCCGATAAACTCGGAAACGCATTTCATGAATAGTGTCATATGGTTTTATAAATCAATAAATTAAACAAAAAATTCAAGAGAAATGTCATTTTCCTGACAAAGTTCTGCCGACTGCATCGGCCCATCCGTCGGTCAGGCGGGTACGCTGATCCTGTGAAATGGATGGTGAGAATTTAGCGTCAACCTGCCACTGCTGTTTTACAGCATCAAGACTGTCCCAATATCCTACAGCAAGTCCGGCAAGATATGCAGCGCCAAGGGCTGTGGTTTCGGTAACTTTAGGACGGATTACATCGACTCCAAGTACATCGGACTGGAACTGCATCAGGAAATTGTTTCTCGAAGCTCCTCCGTCAACCTTAAGTTCCTTCAAATCAACGCCTGCATCTTTCTTCATCGCATTTGCAATATCCATTGTCTGGAATGCGATGCCTTCAAGGGCTGCACGGGCGATATGGGCTGCCGTAGCTCCACGGGTAAGACCGGTGATGGTTCCCTTTGCATATTGGTCCCAATATGGGGCACCAAGTCCGGTCAGGGCCGGTACATAATAGACTCCGGCATTGTCACTCACGCTGGTAGCAAGGGCTTCAACCTCCGAAGAGGATTTGATGATGCCGAGCGAATCACGCAGCCACTGGACTACGGAGCCGGCCACGAAAATACTTCCTTCCAATGCATAATTGACCTGGTCACCGATTTTCCAGGCTACGGTTGTAAGAAGATTGTTGGAAGATCTGATTGGTCTGGTGCCACTGTTCATGAGCATGAAACATCCGGTTCCGTATGTATTCTTTATCGATCCCGGTTCGGTGCACATCTGGCCGAACAATGCAGCCTGCTGGTCGCCTGCAATACCGGCAATCGGTACCGGGTGGGCAAAGATTGTGGTCTTGGTATGACCGTAAACCTCGCTGGATGAACATACCTTCGGCATCATGGACTCAGGTATTCCGAACAGCTCCAGCAAATCCTTATCCCATTGCAATGTATTGATATTTAGCAACATTGTTCTTGATGCATTGCTCACGTCAGTAACATGTGACTCTCCTCTTGTAAGCATCCACACCAGCCAGGTGTCCACCGTTCCGAAGCGGAGCTTGCCTGCCTCTGCCCTTTCTCTTGCCCCCGGCACGTTTTCAAGAATCCAGCGAATCTTGGTAGCACTGAAATATGCATCTATTATCAGACCTGTCTTGTCTCTGATGAAATCCGTCAGTCCCTTGGCTTTCAGGGTATCACAATATTCTGATGTCCTTCGGTCCTGCCAAACGATGGCATTGTAAACTGGCGCTCCGCTCTCCGCATCCCAGACAATGGTAGTCTCCCTTTGGTTTGTGATGCCGATGGCTGCAATGTTTTTTCCGTTTATGTCGATTGCACTGATGCTTTCGGCAATCACGGCTGCTTCGGAAGACCATATTTCCATCGGATTATGCTCCACCCAGCCGGGCTGGGGGAAATACTGTGTAAACTCTTTCTGAGATACGCTGACAGGTGTTCCTCTGTGATCGAAAACGATTGCTCTTGAACTACTTGTGCCCTGGTCGAGGGCAAGGATGTATTGTTCCATAATTAAATCATGTGGTTAAAATTTACGCCAATCATATGACTGACGCATCAAGCTGCGCGAAGATATGAAGAATCCTCCAAAATTTTGCTATTTTTGCATCCAATTTTAACTTCAGTCCTTTCTTTTGGAGGACTATATAACTCGAATGATATGTCATTTTTGAACGAATTTTCCCAAAAGGTGAAATCTGTGCTTGACATTTCCGAGCACATCGATACCGAATCGGCTGAAAAAGCCATCCGCAGCAATATATATTTCCGCGGTCCCAATGCATGGATTCTTGCCATAGCAATCGTCATTGCATCCGTCGGCCTGAATGTCAATTCCATTCCGGTAATCATCGGAGCGATGCTGATATCTCCTCTGATGGGCCCTATATTCGGATTGGGACTGGGTCTGGGAATCAATGATTTCGAACTGATGAAGGCTGCAGGAAGGAACCTTCTTGTGATGATGGGCATCAGTCTCCTGGCCTCATTCATTTACTTCCTCATCACACCGTTGAGCCTGACCAATCCGACCGAACTTCTGGCCAGGACCAATCCGACCATATACGATGTGCTCATCGCTCTTTTCGGCGGATTCGCAGGCATCTTCGAGCAGTGCCGCAAGGACAAGGGAACAGTATTCTCCGGAGTGGCCATCGCTACGGCCCTGATGCCTCCCCTCTGTACTGCGGGCTTCGGCCTTGCAAGCGGCAACCTCCATTATTTCGTCGGTGCCATCTATCTGTTCATCATCAATTGCCTTTTCATTATGCTTGCCACCTATACAATGGTCAAGTATTTGAAATTCAATTCCTTAAAGTTCAGCGACGAGAAAATTGGCAGGAGAACGAAGACCGTTTCCACCATCCTCATCATCCTGTTCATCATACCGAGCATCTGGTCTGCCGTCCTGCTTGTGCGCCAGAACAATTTTGAGGACAGGGCTCTGGAGTTCATGGAAGCAAACAAGAGTGTGGAAAAGAGCATTATTTATGATTATAAGATAAGCCACAGCGATGGTTCCAAGATTGAGTTGTTCTACACCGGTGAACCTTTGAGTACGACAGCCCGTGCCAATATCGAGGCCAGTGCCAAAGAGCACGGAATCAAGCCTGAACAACTGCTCATAAGCGAACACACTACCATCGAAGGTACTGATGAGATGGAGCTTGTCAAGACCATTTACGAAAGAACTGACACTGAGTTGAAGAACAGGGATGCTGAGATTCAAAAGCTCAGGGAGGAACTTAAGATGCTGCGCGGAGAGGAGATTCCTTTTGTCCAGATTCAGAAGGAAATCAGTTTATCCTACCCTCAGGTGGAGGACATTTATATAAGCCGTGGTGCTTTTGTTGCAAAGGACAGTCTGGATGCCAAGCCATGCATTCTGGTAGTTCCACAGTGCACGGACTCTATCAAGATTGAGGATAAGATCAAGCTTGAAGAGTGGTTGAAGCTCCGGCTTGCAAGTGAGAATGTCGTACTTATTCCAATGATAAAATAATTATAGAATATATATGAAACATATTAGTGATCGAATCAAGTATGTCGGAATGACCGACTGCATAAAGAAAAGATTTGAGGGGCTTTGGCCGCTTCCCTATGGTGTGACTTATAACTCTTATCTTATTATGGATGAGAAAGTTGCCCTTGTTGACACTGTTGACTGCAATTTTGCCGAGGGCTATATTGAAAACATCAGCGAAGCTTGTCAGGGACGCAAGGTTGACTATCTGATTGTCAATCATATGGAGCCGGACCATTCGGCACTGATTGCAAGGATAATGGACATATATCCTGATATCCAGATTGTTGCAAGCGCAAAGGCCGTTCCTATGATTGCCGGCTATCATGGCATCGGTGCTGACAGAGTGAAGGTTGTGAAAGAGGGAGAGACACTCTGCCTGGGTAGCTGTACCCTGAGTTTCCACATGGTGCCTATGGTGCATTGGCCGGAGACTATGGTAACATGGATGGCGCAGGAGAATACTCTGTTTTCAGGAGATGCATTCGGTACTTTCGGTGCCGTTGAATGCGATGACTGGGCTGCAGGAGAGGGACATATGGCAGGAGTTCCAAGGCAGGAGAGCTGTCTGGCAGAGTTCCGTGATGAGATGATCCGCTATTATTCCAATATCGTGGGAAAATATGGCGCTCCTGTCCAGGCTGCCATCAAGAAACTCGGCGGTCTTGATATCAGGAGGATTTGCTCTACCCATGGTCCTGTCTGGACTTCAGAAATCCCTCAGGTTGTGGCCTTGTATGACAAGCTTAGCCGTTACGAGGCAGAAAGGGGCGTCTGCATCGCTTATGGTTCGATGTATGGCAACACTGAGGCTGCGGCTCATGCATTGGCTGCAGAATTGCAGAAAAGAGGAATTCCGTACGGCCTTCATAATCTGAGTCTTGGAGACGATGTTGCCGACGACCTTGGCCTGTCCGGTGCCATCCGTGATCTGTTCAAATATGACACCGTGGCTGTCGGCTCCCCTACTTACAATGCTGGCATCTATCCGCCTGCATTGGGTTTCATGGAGGCCATTGCTGCAAGGGGCGTGAAAGGCAAACGCTTTTTCAGCTTCGGTTCTTACACCTGGGCTGCGGCAAGTACGAAATTGATGGATGAGATGGCGCTCAAGAGCGGAGAGACATTGCTCTGTAAGGGCAAGGCCTTTGCCCAGGCTTTCAGCACAGAAAAGTGTGATATGGGAGCTGTTGCAGACCTTATCTGACAAATTTTCGTTTAGCAAAATTGCATCGAAATCGGCGTTTTCCGCCACCAGAATGCATATTTTGGCAAAAATGTCAAGAAAAAATTTGGAGGTTAAGAAAAAATGCTTACCTTTGCACTCGCTAAACGAAAAACGGTCGGTTCGTATAACGGTTAGTACCCAAGATTCTCAATCTTGTAATAGGGGTTCGATTCCCCTACCGACTACAAAAAGAGGTTGAAACAAAAGTTTCAACCTCTTTTTCTTTGTCAGATGTTGACCTTCCGGGCGAGACCGTCGTAGTGAACGCACATGGGTTCGGATTTGCCGTTCGGGCTTACAAAGACCACATTGAAGACACGTTCCTTGAGCATTCCGTGGTATTCACCTCTGCGGTCTGCAATGGTAAGTGATCCGGAAGCATCATCGTATTTGAAATCAATCATTGAGCAAAGTCCCTTTTCGTAATTATAGTTCACGCCCTCATCCTCGTACAGGGTAAACTGACCGTCAGCCCCACGATATACATATATGGTGAGTTCATCAGCAGGCTTCTGGTCAGACCATTGCATTACAGGACCCATAGGAATAACCGAACCGGCTCTGACAAACAGCGGCATCCGGCCATAAGGAGCATCGGCAACAACAGCCTTGCCACCCTGAACGAACTTGCCGGAATAGAAATCATACCAGCCCTCACATTCCGGGAAATAAACCTGACGGTTGCGTGCACCGAATTCATATACGGGAGCAACAAGGAAAGCAGGACCGAACATATAGGAATCTCCGATGTTTGCAACTGCCTTATCATCAAGGAAATCCATTACAAGCGGCCTCATTATGGTATAATCCTCAAACCAGGTCTTGCCGGCAAGGGAATATATATAAGGCATGAGCCTGTATCTCAAATTCGTATAATACAGAATGGATTCGTATGCAGGATGTCCTTCAGGAGCAATCTCCCACGGTTCCCTGAACGGATACTGGCCGTGAGCCCTGTAAAGAGGGCAGAAAGCACCGAACTGGAACCAGCGTGTATTGAGTTCCCTCCACTCCTTCTGGTCAGCATTCTCGACTCCTGTACGGTTGAAATTCTCCTGAGCCTTCACATATCTGTCCTCGACACAGAATCCTCCTATATCCATGGTCCAATACGGGATGCCGCTGACAGCGAAGTTAAGACCGGCAGAAATCTGAGCCTTCATATCTTCCCATCTTGTGGCGATATCACCGCTCCAAGTGGCCGTAGAATATCTCTGGAGTCCTGCAAATCCGCTTCTGGTAAGCAGGAAAACCCTTTTGTCAGGATCCACGGAGCGCTGTCCGTCATAGATTGCTTCAGCATTCATGTAAGCATAGGCATTGAAATATTCGGTAGATGAACCCAATGCAGTAGGGCCGCAGAGTGCCTTGCGATAATCCATATCCGTGCAGTCTCTCACGTTCGGCTCAGAAGCATCCATCCACCATGCATCAAAGCCAAGAGGATAATAGTGGTCATGCATCTGATTCCAGAAAAGCTTTCTGGCTTGTGGAGAATATGCATCATAGAAGCCATACAGATAGCCCTGACCGATCCAGTCCCTTACGCCGTCTTCATACGCCCTGGTGTACATCCATCCATTTCTGTCAAATTCTTTATAGTGATCGGTGTCAACATAGAATTTGGGCCATACGGAAACCATTACGCGAGCATTCATATCATGTATTTCGTCCACCATAGCCTCAGGGTCCGGGAAGCGCTCCTTATCAAACTCATGACTGCCCCATCCGTCCTCTGGCCAATGGCTCCAGTCAAGGACTATGTTATCAATCGGGAAATTCCTGGTCCTGAATCCTTTGAGAGCATCAATCAATTCTTCGGAAGTCTTGTATCTCTCACGGCTCTGCCAATAGCCCATCGCCCATTTAGGCATGATCGGGGCCTTTCCCGTGATTTTGCGATATCCGCTTATCACCTTGTCAAAATCCTCACCTGCAATGAAATACCAATCCATCTGCTTGCTCATTTCACTCCACCATGAATGCTTGCCTCGCTCCTGGTCATCCACAAGCGGATATGCCCTGAGTCCGCAATAAGAAACATAACCGTCCGGCTTCCAGTCTATTCGAACGGGAGTTTTCCTGCCGGCTTCAAGCCTGACAGTGAATTTGTAACTGTTCGGATTCCAAGCGGTGCGCCATCTTTCAGGAACGACCTGCAACCCGTCAATATTCACTCCGGTATAACCTGCATAATATAGGATAAACTGATATTCACCACTTTGCGGAGCCTCTATATAGCCTTCATAAGATACATTGGAATTGAACAGGTTGAAATCTTCGGGAAGGTTGACAACCTTTGTAAGCTCCGGGGCAACAAGATATTCAAAATACAACTGAGGTTCCTTCCTGACAAGGATTTCACCATTTTCAGGAACATATGTACCGGTCAGGGCACCTGGCTCTCCGTTTTTATCATACAGTGCAAAGACTTCGTCAAGCTGGCTGTATCCTTCAGGATTGCCGAAACGCATCATGGAATAACTGTCCATCAGGATTCCATAGCCTTTGTTCGAAACCACAAACGGAACAGAAACCTTTGTGTTATATTGAAAAAGTTCCTCGTTCTTTCCCTTATAATTGAATTCATCAGACTGATGCTGGCCAAGACCGTAAAATGCTTCATCGTCCTCCGATTCGAAGACCTGACGCCACGTCCATCCTTTTGTCCCTTCCACTTGAATCGGGGTAAACTCCTTTCCTCCGCCATTCTGCTCAGTAAGTATGACATTACCATCCAAATCGGTGAACCAAACCTGTCCCGTAGTTGCAAGAACATTGGCTCTGAGGGTTGAGGTCAACAATGTCACCGTATCGCCTTCAGCAGATACCGCAAATTCAGGGATTGTATCCGGATGGATGATTACGAGGCTTTGAGGATCGGAGAATTTTCTTTCGGCTGTGGCTGAGACTCTGATGATGTTTTCACTCTGAGGCTGGAGTCTAACCAATCGGGGGCCATTCTGAGCGGGAGCACTTACTTTTACCGTCACACCCGTCCGGTCTGCCTCCCAGGGTTCGGAACATGATGCCGAAAGTGCCAGCATCGGTAATACTGAAATCAATGCAGTGTTCGGTTTCATAATAATATGGATAGTTAAAATTATATCATTAATAGAAATCATTTGCGCATATTTCTACCTAAAACCCGACAAATATACTTATTATCAAATAATTATGCAATATAAAAGATATTAAATTTAGCTTAATAGGACTAATTTTGCACCTTTCATAAGTATGGGATGTAAAAATAATTGCAAAAAATTATCAGAAAAATTTGCAAATAATAAAATTTGTTGTACCTTTGCACTCGGGTTGGTCAGAGAGTTCATCAGTAACGATCACAACCTATTGGTTATTAGTTTTAGTGTTATTAATTATGTGGTTAGTATGAGGTGTCCCCACGTGAGTGGCGACAGCTCATTTTGTTTTATGTGGATTCGTACATAAAACGCCATCCACAGGCACGGCACCTCTATGTATCTGAGGCAGGTGCATTATGGATGGTCACTTATTTATTGTAGCAGATTCGAGAGTA
>JALFNZ010000046.1 GCA_022774085.1 Bacteroidales bacterium | reverse complement strand
GTTATTCTGACATTCTTCTCATGGCTGCCGAGATTGAAAATGAACTCAGAGGTCCTGCTGGTGCAAAGAATTGGCTCCTCGAAGTCCGTTCAAGAGCTTTCAAAGGAAATGAGTCAGAAGCTGAAGCTTATGTCAACGGTCTTGCTAGCAAGGAAGATTTCTTCCAGGCTGTAAAGGACGAGCGTGCTCTCGAGTTCTGCGGCGAGTTCCTCCGCAAAGCTGACCTTATCAGATGGAATGAACTTTCATCAAGCCTTGAAGCTGCCAAGAAAGATATGTACGACCTTCGCGATAAAGCCGGTAAATATGACTATCTCAAGGGAGATATCTGGTACAGGCTTAACGACGATGAGGAGTCAATTCAGATCTGGGGACTTGGACGCAAGGAACAGACTGCACCGGAAGGAACTGATTGGGAGGCTGTTGAAGGCTATGTCAAATATGACGATGCAAAGAAGTCTGACCTTTTCGCTGGAAAGATTGAGAATATTTACCTCAATGATCCTGATAAATATATGTTCTGGCCTATCTTCGAAAATACAATTTCCAACAGCCAGGGATATATTGTCAATGACTATGCATATTATGCTGAATAGTAACGGGATATAAATTATTGAAATTACGATATGAAATCATATAAGAGAATATTGGCATTTGTCCTCGGCGTCATCACGCTTGGGTTTGCCACTTCTTGCGCAAACACTCTCGAGGAGATTACAGACATGAATCTCCTGAGGTGTCTGCAGCCTATGAACCTGTCTGCCAAGATCAGCCAGGGTCAGAACGTGACATTCAGCTGGGATGTTTCCAAAGATGCTGAATCATATCTTCTTGAGGTTTACACCGATGAGCAGATGAGTAGCCTCGCTTTCAGAGAGGAGGTGGCTCCTTCAAACGTTCCTTTTACCAAGTATCTGGATGTTGACCAGAGCTATTGGTTCAGGGTTCAGGCTCACAACTCTCAGAAGGATGCATCCAAATGGGCTGTATATTCAAAGGTTGTGAAAACTTATGCAGTGAAGTCGAACCTTTTCATGGAGGTGAGTGCAAGAACTGCAAGTTCAGTTTCCTTCACTTGGAATGCAGATCCTGAAGTTGACCGCATCGAATATTGCGTAAGCGGTGCAGAAGAGGCTTCAGTATATGAACTGACTGAGGCTGATATCCAGTCTGGAACTGCTACTGTTTCAGGACTTGAGCCTTCGATGGAATACACATTCATCCTCTATTTTTCAAGTGCAAACCGCAGCGAGCTCGTAGCATGGACAATGCCTGATCCATCTAACCTTACTAAAGTGAGCACTTCCGCAGCCCTCATTCAGGGTATTAAGGATGGAGCTAAGATTCTTCTTTCAATGGAGGGATCTCCATATACCATCAGCGATGGTGGCATCGCCAAGGGTCTGGATGTGCCTAAAGGTTTTGAAATCCATGGCGAGGGTAGTGCAAGTGGCGCCAAACCAGTTATTTACGGATGTTTCAACATCGTAGATTCATACGACGGCGCTGACATTCTGGTCGAGGGTGTCGAGATGAACGGTATGGAGAATACCTGCGGCTTCCTTATCCAGCACAAGGAAGGTTCCACAACAGACAATGTTGCTGTCGGAAGCGTGATATTCCGCAATTGCGATGTTACCGCATATAGTAAAGGCCTCTTCTATGAGTGGGGCAAGACCTTGAATGTCAAGGAATATGGTTTTGAAAGCTGCTACATACACGAGGTAAACGCTGACGGAACAGGTGGTGGAGACGGTATCGATATCCGTCAGGCTTCTACTATCAGCAAGATTGTCCTGACCAACAATACCATCATCAACGGATTCCGTACTTTCCTCAGAATTGATGCAAACCCGGTGATCGGTGACATCATATTCGAGAACAATACCATTTCGAACCTTTCATTTGTTGACAATACTAACAATGGCGGTATCATCGGAATGCAGACAACTCCAGCAAGCTTCAGCCTCAAGAACAACCTCTTCATTGCTATGACAGGAAAATCTACCTTGACAGCTGTTAATGTAAAGTATAAAAGTGGTGAGGAGTTGAATCTTGCTGCAGCCAACAACTATTTTTACATTACCGACAAAACTTGTCTGGAAAGCTTCTTCTCAAAGTTCACTCTTGCACAGGCTTCAGGAAAGATGCTTGCTGCGGATCCTTGCTTCAACTATAAGGGTGGTATCTTCAATATCAATGCTACCAGCGAGATTGCAGGTGCCAAGGTCGGTGCTTCGAAATGGTGGGGAGAGTATGTTGAGGCTCCGGAAGACCTTACAATGACAACCATTGAAGGAGCACATACCTGGGACTTCAACAATGGAGTTTATTTCTCTTCAGATTTCACCAAGTCAAAAGTCCGTGACGGACTCTTCTTCGGGGTTACTAACAACAAGATTACCTATGCTGACGGTATTCTTGGATTCACTTCGGCTGCAACTACAACAAGAAAGGGTGTGCCTACAGACGGTTACATCGCATTCCAGGTTGACAGACCAGGTTCGGTAATCATCAAACCAGTTGATGAGGTTGCTTTGGGCAATCATTTCGTTATCGGAGTTGGCCCTCTTGACGGTTCTTCAATAAGTGTCAAAGGTGGTGCATCAGCTATGTCAGACATGGCTAAGGCACAGAAGGTAGTCATCAAGGATATAGTTGAAGAAAGCCTTGTTTACATCTACCCTTCAGGTCCAATCAGCCTTCAGCAACTTGCCTGGAGCACAGATGCCAATGATGTCAATACAGCTCTTGCTGCACCTCAGCCTGAGGCAAGCATCGCTTCAGTGACTGCAGGTGAGGCTACAGACATCGTATTCTCATGGGAGCCTGTTGAAAATGCAGCAAGCTACTCTGTTTCTTTCAATGGCAAGACTTATTCTGCTGATGAAGTTGCACCTGGCGAGGCACCACGCTTCACCCTTGGAGCAAATACCGTCAAGATGCTTGACGCAGGCAGCTACAAGGTGATGGTTTATGCAAACCCTGCTGCTGATGATATTTACAATACTATGTCTGAGGCCGGAGTTGCTGCATTTGCAATCCTTCCTGCTGGCGGAAGCTCTGAAGAGGGCGGTGCATATCAGGTTAAGAACGTGGATGAATTCCTTTCTGCCCTTGATGCCAAGAAACCTGAAATCCAGCTTATGGCTGCCGGTTCTCCTTATGTGCTCCCTGAAATGCTGATAATCAGCTATCCGGTTGCCATCAGTGGTGAGAATGCCAATGTTGTAGTTGAAGGCGGAATTTCATTCCCTACCGGAACTGCAGAAGAGGTAAGCGTGATTGACGGTGACGTGACTATCAGCAACCTTACATTCGATGACAGGACATCAGGCAAGGGATGTTTCATCACCCTTACTGATAATATGCGTATGGGCAACCTTACGGTCGAGAATGTCAATCTCATTGGCTTTGGCAAGTCGGTAATCTATGGCAACTTTGCAGGTACCAATACAGGTGACATCGTCTTCAGGCATCTTACCACTTCAGAGTGGGGTACAGGCCAGGGCGTATTCGATTTCCGCAAGGGTACTTACTGCTGCCTGAAGATCATGGAGTCAACAATCATGGGTGGCCGTGACCTTATCCGTATGGATAGTGCATGCGTATGTGGAGACCTAGTAATCCGCAACAATACAATTGATAAATCGAATGTCATTGCAAACGGTAACGGTATCCTCTATGTCCGTGCATCCACAGCAAGCTACAGGGTGGCTAACAACCTCTTCCTCAATGAAGTTGCTGAGGGCAAGAATGTTATCATGTCAAAGGCTTCCGGTGTTAAGGTTCCTGATATGAGAAACAACTTCTATTACAATGTTGACGAGACCAATTTCTTCTCAGGTGTAATTACCAAGGAGATTGCTACTGACGGCAACGGCGTTGTCCTTACTGCTGACCCTGTCAAGAATTCTGCCGAAGGTGACTATACTCTCGTAAGCGGTCTTGCAATGAGCTGCAAGGTGGGTGATCCTCGCTGGAATCCTTCACAGGTCCAGGAAGGTGGTGACAGCTTTACAGTGAAGGATGCTGCGGAATTTGCTGCTGCAATTGAGGCTGGAAAGACCAATATTACTTTCGAAGCTGGTGAATATGAACTAGTTGAGCCTATCAATACTGTCAAGAATCTCCGCATCAAAGGAAATGGAGATGTCAGGGTTAAAGGTTTTGTTTCAGTTCAGGGTGAAGATCTTGGGAACCTCGTGTTTGAGAACATTCACTTTATCTTCGACGGTACTAACGGCAATGCTTTCAATGTAGCTGCTGCTTCATCTGCCAATTCAGTGATCGTAAGGAACTGTACATTCGATGGCTTCTCAAAGAGCGTATGGTATGATAATCTTGGTCTTACTGCTAACTCTCTTGTATTGAGCAACAATATTGTGGTAAATCATGGCACAGGCCAGGGTGTTTTCGATATCCGAAAAGCTAAATATGTTGCAGTGACAATTGAGCAGAATACATTCACAGGTGGTCGTGACCTTATCCGTGCAGACGCAGGTACTATTTCCGGTGCCTTTACCTTCCGCAACAACACTGTGGATGGCAGCAACCTTGGAGTGAATGGCAACGGAATCATGTACGTAAGGGCTACACCTTCTGCTTATATCATGAACAACAACCTCTTCATCAATGAGGTGAAGGATGGAGCTAAAGTCATACTTGCAAAGGCTACAGGTATTACCTTGCCGACAGCCGCAAGTACCAACTTCTTCTACAATGTTGACCAGGAGAATTTCTTCGCAGGTATCTTCAATAAGGAAGTTGCCGCTGCAGTTGAAATCAGCAACTGCCCTGTGAAGGATGCTGCAAACGGAGATTATACCCTTGTAGATGCACTCGCAATGTCATCAAATGTGGGAGCAACACGTTGGAATCCTCGTTCTGGTGTTGTGACAACCGACTTCACTGTAAACAATACCGAGGAACTCCTGAATGCGATTGCTGTCGGAAAATCAGGTATTACAATGAATTACGGAGTATATGACCTGACAGTTGTGGAAGGAAATGATATAGTTTCCGGTGGTATCCTGACTTTGATTGCACCACTTACCATCAAAGGTGTTCCTCAGGCTGGAAAGAAGCCAGAAATCATCGGATCGATCAAATTGGGCGAAGGCACAGATAGTTTCACTGCTCAGGGCATTGTATTCAATGGAAAGGAAAAGGCTATGGGCAATGCAATTGAAGTAGCCGGTAAAATCAACAATGCTTCAATCATCCTTCGTTCTTGCGATATCATGGCCTATAACAAGAGTGCATACTATCATGGCTCTGAATTTTCAGCAACAGTGAACCTTCTTTCAGTTAATGCATGTACAGTCACTGAAATGGGTACAGGCCAGGGTATCTTTGATATAAGAAAAGATACTTATTCAACTGTCCTGATTGAAAACTCTACTATTTCCAACGGCGGACGTGACTTCCTCAGGGCTGATGCCGGCAAGGTTACCAACTCATTGGCAGTAAGGAACAATACCTTTGCTTCAACTGGTCTGGGTGCAGGAAATGGACTCCTTTGGGTACGTTCAACTCCTAACAGTTATGTCGTGGCCAACAACCTCTTCCTCAATGAGACAGGAGCAGAAGGCACGAAGACTCTCCTTGCAAAGACTGGAGCTACCAAGGCTGAGATGAGCAACAACCACTTCTTCAATTGTGATGCTGCCAATTTCTGGACTGGCACTTATGTTCAGGAAGAAGGCACTGCAAACGGTGGTTCTGTTCTTGAAGCTGATCCTTGTGAAAACTCAGCTGAGTTCAAGCTGACTATCACAAACCAGGCTCTTAAAGATGCCAAGGTCGGAGATCCTCGCTGGAGATAATATTTTCAGCTCATATAAATCAGCCTCTCCCGGTTTTTCCGGGGGAGGCTTTTCATATGTTATTTCGTTCCATCCGGGTATATTTTCAAAAATTTCCGTTATCGGGCACGGAATTTTTTGGACAGTACAGAAATATTTTATATTTTTGACGTCCGGATAATGGCCTATAATACTTTATTCGTTGGTACTATATTGATATTTAAAATAATAGCATGTAATTATGAAAGTCAACAGCGAAGTTAGATATGCTTCACATCCGGCGGATGCAAAGCATTATGACACAAAACAGTTGAGAGAGAACTATCTTATTGAGAATGTCTTCACAGCTGACCAGATCAACATCGTTTATACTATGCATGACAGGATGATTGCCGGCGGTGCAATGCCTGTGGAAGAAGTCCTGGAACTCAAGCCTATTGATATCCTGCGCAATGAGTATTTCCTTGGCAGAAGGGAAATAGGTATTTTCAACGTCGGAGGCAAAGGCGTAGTCAAGGCAGATGACAAGGAATATACTCTTGAGTATAAGGAGGCACTTTATCTTGGCCGTGGTGACCGCAAGGTGACTTTTGAAAGTGCTGACAAGACCAACCCTGCTAAGTTCTATTTCTGCTCATCTCCTGCTCACTGCACTCATCCTGATCACCTTACCACACGTGCCGAGGCTGTCAAAATGGAACTCGGTTCTCTTGAAGAGAGCAACCATCGCATCATCAACAGGATGCTTGTAAAGGAGGTGGTTCCTACCTGCCAGCTCCAGATGGGTATGACTGAGCTTCAGCCAGGCAGCACTTGGAATACCATGCCGGCTCACACCCATGAGCGTCGCATGGAGGTTTATTTCTATTTTGAAATACCACAGGATCAGGCTGTTTGCCACTTCATGGGTCAGCCACAGGAGACTCGTCATATTTGGATGCACAACGAGCAGGCTGTCATCTCTCCTGAATGGAGCATACATTCTGCCTGCGCTACCAAGAATTACACTTTCATTTGGGCAATGTGCGGCGAGAATCTTGATTATAACGATATGGACGGCTGCTCTACTGTCAATTTGAAGTAGATTTCTCCACTCGCTTCGTGTCCGACTAAGTCGAGACATCTTGAATAATATAAACCAATCTTACATTATAAAAATCATGGTAAATTTTTCACTCGAAGGTAAGGTTGCCCTTGTAACAGGAGCATCTTACGGCATCGGATTCGCCCTCGCTACAGCATTCGCTGAGGCTGGAGCAAAAATCGTATTCAACGACATCAAACAGGAACTTGTTGATAAAGGTCTCGCAGCTTATAAAGAGAAAGGTATCGAGGCTCATGGCTATGTTTGCGACGTAACCAATGAAGACCAGGTTAACGCAATGGTTGCTAAGATTACTGAAGAAGTTGGTCCGGTGAACATTCTCGTCAACAATGCAGGTATCATCAAACGTATTCCTATGGTTGAGATGACAGCAGCTGAGTTCCGTCAGGTAATTGACATCGACCTCAATGGTCCTTTCATCGTATCTAAAGCAGTTATCCCGGGAATGATCAAGATGGGCGGTGGAAAGATTATCAACATCTGCTCAATGATGTCTGAGCTCGGACGTGAGACAGTTTCTGCTTATGCTGCTGCAAAGGGTGGTCTGAAGATGCTTACCCGAAACATCGCTTCTGAGTATGGTGAGTACAACATCCAGTGCAACGGTATCGGCCCTGGTTATATTGCAACCCCACAGACAGCACCTCTTCGTGAGCGTCAGCCGGACGGCAGCCGTCATCCATTCGATTCGTTCATCGTTGCAAAGACTCCTGCAGCACGCTGGGGTACTCCTGAGGACCTTATGGGACCTGCAGTATTCCTTGCATCAGAGGCTTCAAACTTCGTAAACGGACATGTCCTTTACGTTGACGGAGGTATTCTTGCATACATCGGTAAACAGCCACAGTAAGATGAAGAATACTTTGAAATTAGCAATGGCAGCGGCTTCGGCTGCTACCATTTTAGCATCCTGCGGCAAGAGTGGCCAGGATGTTCTTGTGAGCAATACATCTGATCTTGCAAGAGTGAAAGAGACTGTCGAGATTCCTTTCGCAGACCTTAAGATTTCAGATGATGCTCTTACTCCTGAAAATGTAGTCGTTTTTGATTTTTCAGGCAAGCAGGTGCCTTCTCAGGTATATACTGAAAAAGATGGAGAGCAGATTCTGGTATTTCAAGCTGATGTTGCCGAGCATTCTTGTGTGAAATATTCAGTGAAGGCAGGTGAACGTGAAGACTATCCTGTAAAGGCTTACAGTCGTCATGTTCCCGAGCGTATGGACGACTATGCTTATGAGAACAACCTTGTGGCCGGTCGTATTTATGGTCCGGCATTGGCAGACCCGCGCACCTTTGGTTCTGATGTTTGGCTTAAATGCACGGAAAGGCTTGTCATTGACGATTGGTTCAAAAAGATGGATTATCACCACAATTACGGTGAGGGAATGGACTGCTACAAAGTTGCCAATACTCTCGGCGGTGGTGCTGTTGCCCCATATTCTGGTGACAAGCTTTACATAGGTGACAACTGGGCGAGTCAGGAGCATCTTTGCGACGGTCCGGTCCGTACGAAGGCTTATTTCACTTACAACGCCTTCGATGTTGACGGCAGGAAAGTCTCTGCTACCCGTGAAATCTCACTTGATGCCAACAGCCGCTTTGTCAAATCAACTACATGGTTCAGTACAGATGCCCAGGAGCTTCCTGTTGCTCTTGGAGCCATTCAGCATGAAGTCCTTGACCGCGTTGACGGAGAGAATTGGATTGCATTTACAGAAGTGGCTTCCGATACACAGCAGCCTGAAATCGATGGAAACATTTCCATCGGACTTGTTCTTTCTCCAGAAATTGCCCCTGAAGGAACTACAACAATTGACGGTCATGCAGCTATCAAGGCAACTGTAAAAACTGATTCCCCTGTAACTGTCTGGACAGCTTCAGGCTGGAGCCAGGGTGGGGTAGAGTCACCACAGGCTTGGGCAGCCCTTGTCAAAGATTTTGCCTATGCACAGGCAAATCCTCTGAAGGTTGAAATATTGAAATAAATCAAGTCCGGGGAGCTTGTTCCCCAGACTTGATTATATATGAAAAAAGGATGACATTCTGTCATCCTTTTTTCGTGTGACCCGCACAGGATTCAAACCTGTAACCTTTTGATCCGTAGTCAAATGCTCTATTCAGTTGAGCTAGCGGGCCGTTTGCAGCTATGCTGCTATTTTACT
>JALFNZ010000045.1 GCA_022774085.1 Bacteroidales bacterium | reverse complement strand
AACTCTTCATTGTATATCTCTATATAATTCTTAGCTCATCCTGACAACTCTCTTAATTCCAAAAGAATTAACGCTTCTCGATTTCTTTAGTTTCTCGGTACTTGCTTCTTGTACTAAATCTCAGTCTTTTCAAAGATCTTTCCTGTAACCTGTGTCCTTGGATCGAGCCGCGGATCATTTTCAGGCGTCAGACCCGTTTTTGAATCGGGGTTGCAAAGGTAAGGCTTTTTTCTGAATCTGCAAACTTTTTTGAAACTTTTTCGAAAATTTTTTCGAAACTCAGTTCGCAGCTCAAAACCTCTCTGCACAGTCTTTTTCAGAACTCTTGTCTTTCGTAGACACCCGTTTTTCAAATGGGAGTGCAAAGGTAGCGCTTTTTTCTTTACTTCCAAACTTTTTTACAAAATTTTTGCAATTATTCTTTGCCAAAAATGTTGAAATAAAGGCTGTGCAAGCCACAACCAATTGACTTACACAGCCTTATAGGTATTAGAAAATTAACTTTATCAGAAAGTAAATTTCACCATTGCCTGTATTCTGTTATTATATACCCAATGAAGGCCTTCCAAAGACAAACCACGGGCATTGTATGACTTACCATCGCCATACTGAGCAGCTGTCACATTATACTCAAGTCCAAGGGTAAACTTTCCTATATTATATGTAACAGCAGGTATTACTCTCCACATTGAATTGAGATTCTTTGATCCGTTGCCACTGAAGTAGAAATCTGATTTATCAGTAACACCACCTTTGTTTACAAAATCCTTTGTAGCTCCGAGGTTTTTGATGTAGCCACCCATAAGCATGAACTGCCATTTCTTTCCATAGCTTACAGATGCCCATGTCGATGAGGTTTGGATTGGAGCATATTCATAATGTCCGTCATCAAATTTTCCAGTAATTCCATAACCGCTCATCAAGTTCATGTGCTCACCAGCCTGGCTGAAAGTGGATTTTGCCTTTGCTTCAAATTTTCCACTCTTGTACTGGAGATATATGAATGGTGAGAATGTCGTGATTCTGTCAGAAACCTTGACTTCCACTCCCTCAGAGTTCAGTCCTGTTCTGCGAGGCTTGATGCTCAATACATTTGAACCGATTCTTGCAAGAAAGCCGTTGTCACTTTTGAATGACACGCCAAGATAACCTTCAGGAGTACATGAATACTTTATATATTCTGCAGATGCTCCGCTCGGGCCCTGTGACAAATACTGCTGCTGCCAGATTGCAGATGCGGTAAGTATTACATGCTTTCCGAGGTTTGCATCCATCGTTACCTGAGGAGTTCTGGAGACCTGTCCGAAAGGAGCTCCAGTCTCGAGGCTCAACACATGAGGCTGGTCTGCAGCCATAGGATGCCATGCCTGTCCGATCTTCAATGAAACAGCAGCTTTGGCATCACCTGACATAGGAAGGTCTTTCCAGCCGATGGTCACATAAGCCTGACGAAGTCTCAACTGAGCTGCTCCATTGATTTTGGATGAAGTCGCAGAAGATGAAAGTCCTGAATAAAAGTCAGCTTCAAACTTTGCACCGAAACTGGTGGAACCGACCTGATATCCGCTTACATCGACACCCACGCGTGAAGTCAGAGCTAGGAAACGGAAAGATGGCATTGCATTGAGATCGTCACCGAGTTCATTCAACTTCTGGTCTTTCGGCAAATAATAGAAAAGGTCACCTGTGCCGGCAGTACTTTCACGAGTATCGAATGCAAAGAAGTTTCTGATGAATCCGTAGAATTTGAAATGATTCTGAAGATGTTCTTTTACAGGAGCATTGTCCTTTGATTCTTTGCTTGCCGCAAATGACGGCAAAGCCAAAAAAAGCGACAGTGCAATTACAATTGTTTTCTTCATGTCAATTAATTTAGATTTTAGTGCACTTATTCGTTAGAAGCCGATAAAAATCAGCATGAGGTATCCGAGAGTAAGTCCGATGACACCCATGATGATACCCACGGTTGTCATCTGTTTTGTTGTAATCATTCCGGTGGAATGAGCGAGGGCGTTAGGAGGTGTACTTACAGGCAGACACATAGCCACTGATGCAGCAATGGCAATTCCGATGATCATCGCAGGGACTCCACCGAGGCTCTGGAATGAAGGAATGTCCTTCATGGCTGTGCCGACAACGATAAGAATCGGAACGACGAGGTTGGCAGAAGCAGAGTTCGAGATGAAGTTGGAAAGGAAGTAGCAGATCAGACCTCCAACAAGCATCACAACGATTGCATTCCAGCTTGTGAACGGAATGTGGGCAATGAGGTTGGCTGCAAGACCAGTCTGGTTAAGGGCTGTACCAAGGGCAAAACCACCGGCAACCATCCAGAGGACTGACCAGTTAATCTTGTCAAGGTCACGTGCCTTGAGGATTCCTGTTGCAGAGAATACTGCGAAAGGAATCATTGCCACGATATTTGAGTTAATCTTGAATACTCCTTCAAACACCCAGAGGAAGATTGTGAGGGCAAAGGTAACCCATACGACATATTTCTGGAAAGGAGTTGCCTTGATATTGCCGGCTTCAATTTTAAGTTCGATGGATTTGGCTTTGAACGGATACATTTTCATGAGCAGAACCCAAGCAATCAGAAGCATGATGAGGACGAACGGAACCATTCTGATCATCCACTGGAGGAAATTGATCTCGAAGCCGGCCTCATTGAGGGCTCCAAGGGCAATTGCATTCGGAGGAGTTCCGATAGGGGTACCCATACCACCGATATTGGCAGCAATAGGGATAGCCAATGCCAGGGAAATTCTTCCGCCACCGTCTTTTGGCAAAGTCGCCAGAACCGGAGTCAGGAAGGTCAGCATCATCGCTGCAGTTGCAGTGTTGCTCATGAACATCGAGAAAACTCCAATAACCAGGAGAACTCCCAAAAGGACAGTCTTAGGATTCTTTCCGAATGGTTTGAGCATTAACTTGGCAAGCTGAACATCAAGGCCGACCTTGGTTGCTGCGAAAGCGAGTACGAAACCGCCGAGGAAGAGCATGATGACAGGATCGGCAAATGCTGCCATAATATCCTTATAGTGAGTCAGGGTACCTGCATTCTCTTTTGAAATTAGGAAGTCAAGTCCCTTGTTGGAAGTGGTCAGGAGGATTGAAACAATAGCTACTACGGAAGTGGTCCATGTAGGAATGACTTCAAGAATCCACATCAGGGCAGTGAAGATGAAAATTGCAATCACTCTTTGCTGGGTAAGAGTGAAGATTGGTTGCATCGTCTGCGGATCAGTACCAAAGAATGATGTCGGAACCAACGCAAAGAAGAATGTAATTATACAAACAACTAGGAATGAAACACATCTTTTGACATTCATCGGATGTCCAAGAAATGAAAAATAAGCCATATCAATGATAGATTAGTGTTAATTTTCGGTTAAACGGCACCAAAGGTGGAGAAAAAAAACGTGAAAAGCAAAAACGTGGCGACAAATCAGCAATAATGACAAAAAGCGGCCGGACAGGAGTTGTATTTCTACACCGTTGTCCAACCGCCTTTTCAATATTGGAATATGCTTAGATCAGACCGTTTGATCCGAGGAAAATAAGCATTACATATCCGATTACAAGACCTAAGCATCCCATGATGAGCCCTGTTCTGGCCATATCTTTCTGCTCAATCATACCTGTAGAGTGAGCTATGGCATTCGGAGGTGTAGAGATAGGGAGAACCATACCGAGTGATGATCCGATAGCGACTCCGATGAGGAGGGTTGAAACACCGCCGAGAGGCTCAAGATTACCGCTGACACTGATTCCGACAACAGCAAGGATAGGCACCAGAAGGGCTGCTGTTGCTGTATGTGAAATGAAGTTTGCCATTGCGTAGCAAATAAGACCTGAACCAACCACCATTATTACTGCAGGCCAGTTTCCGAATGGAATTGCATTGATGAGAGTCTGCGCAAGTCCTGTCTCCTGAAGTCCTACGCCGAGTGCGAAACCTCCGGCAACCATCCAGAGGACAGACCAGTTGATTTCCTCAAGGTCACGTTTTGTCAGGACGCCTGTGATGGCGAAAACACCTACTGGCAACATTGCCACAACATTGGAGTTCACACCTGTCTTCTTATCAAGAACCCAAAGAAGGACAGTAGCAGCAAAAGTCACGTAAACAACAATTGACCTCCAGTCTTTCTTAATCTCGCCCTGAATATTGAGTTCAATGGATTTGGCCTTGAAAGGGAACATTTTCAGAAGGAGGAACCATGCAATGAGAAGAAGCACGATTGTGAAAGGAAGCATGAACGACATCCATTCACCGAATCCGATGTTCATGTTAAGACCAGCAGGATCGTTGAGATACTTCAATGCGATTGCGTTAGGAGGGGTTCCGATCGGCGTACCCATACCACCGACATTGGCTGCAATCGGAATTGCCAATGCCAAAGCTGTCTTTCCTTTACCGTCTGCAGGGAGTGATTTGAGCACAGGGCCGAGGAAGGTGAGCATCATCGCAGCTGTAGCCGTGTTGCTGAGGAACATTGAGAATACTCCTGTAACCATGATGAATCCGAGAAGAACCCAATGAGGTTTCTTTCCGAATGGTTTTAGCATCACTCTTGCAAGGAACAAGTCAAGTCCGCTCTTGGATGCAGCGATTGCAAGAACGAAACCTCCGATGAAGAGCATGATGATAGGGTCAGCGAAACAGTGGAGGAGGGATTTGTAACTTGCGAATGCTCCAAGTGCCTCTGGTTCAGCATTTCTGAAAAAGACAAGTGAGCTATCTGAGGTTGCGAATAGAAGCAATACCACAACCATGACTGAAGTTGTCCATGCAGGAACGGCCTCGAAAAGCCACATGAGGGTTGCAAAAAGGAAAATTGCCAATGTTCTCTTCTGGATGATGGTCATGCCGTCAATCCAGTTTTCCATAGGGAGGCACCAGATTGTAAGAGCAGCCACGATAGCAACGATAATCCTGATAGTCCTTGAGACCAGTTTTTTCTCGTCAACTCTGTGAGCTTTCTTCCATTCATGGTATGATTCCACAAGATGGTAGCCAAAGAAATTTTTGTACATATCTATTAGTTTAACTTATATTGATTATCGGTTTAACAAATGGACCGCAAATTTAGTCTTTTTTTATATTCCTTACAACCATATATAACAAAAGGACTGACTAAAAGTCAGCCCTTTCATACTAACATCATCAATAATTTATCAGATAATGCCCTGCTCAAGCATTGCACGTGCAACTTTCATGAAGCCTGCTATATTGGCACCCTTGACATAGTTGATATAGCCGTCAGGTTGTGTACCATATTTTACGCAGGCCTCGTGGATGGATGACATGATTTGGTGAAGCCTTTCATCCACCTCAGCTGCAGTCCAGCTGATATGCATTGCATTCTGTGTCATCTCAAGTCCGGATGTTGCGACACCACCGGCATTGACAGCCTTTCCAGGAGCGAACATAATGCCGGCTTTCTGGAATGCAGCGATTGCCTCAGGAGTACATCCCATGTTGGAAACCTCTGCGCAAAGCCATGTTCCGTTTGCAAGCAGTTCCTCGGCATCTGCACCGGTCAGCTCGTTCTGGAATGCACAAGGCATCGCAATGTCACATTTGATGCTCCATGCTTTCTTTCCAGGATAGAAAGTAGCTGAAGGGAATTTCTGTGCAAAAGGAGCAACGACATCGTTGTTGGATGCTCTGAGCTCAAGCATGTAGGCTATCTTTTCTGCATTCATGCCCTCAGGGTCATATATTGCTCCGTCAGGACCTGAAATGGCGATGACCTTCGCACCAAGCTGGGTAGCCTTGGTAGCTGCACCCCAGGCAACATTTCCAAAACCGGAAAGTGCCACGGTCTTGCCTGCAATCTCCTTGCCCTGCATCTTGAGCATGTGCTGGACAAAATAAACAGCTCCGAAGCCTGTTGCTTCCGGACGGAGGATGGAGCCTCCCCAAGTCATGCCTTTTCCGGTAAGCACTCCGGTATTGTACTGCTGTGCAAGTTTGCGGTACATTCCGTCGAGATATCCAATCTCACGACCGCCTACTCCGATATCTCCTGCAGGTACATCCTGGTCAGGACCGATGACTCTCCAAAGTTCAAGCATAAAAGCCTGGCAGAAACGCATGATTTCGGCATCTGATTTTCCCTTTGGATTGAAGTCCGATCCACCTTTTGCGCCTCCCATAGGAAGGGTTGTAAGAGCATTCTTGAAAGTCTGCTCAAAACCCAGGAATTTCAGGATTGACGGATTCACTGATGGGTGAAATCTGAGACCTCCCTTGTAAGGACCGATTGCCGAGTTGAACTGAACTCTGTAACCGGTATTGGTCTGAATCTCCCCATTGTCATCCACCCAGGTGACTTTGAATGTAAGGATTCTTTCAGGCTCAACGATTCTCTCTACAATTTTTGCGTCCTCGAATTCAGGATGCTGATTATAGACATCTTCAATAGACTCCAACACTTCGCGTACAGCCTGGAGATATTCTTTCTCATAAGGGTACTTGGCCTGGAGTCCGGCCATGATCTTATTGGTATTCATTATTATATAATTATGTGTTTGGTTATGGTTATTTTACTTCCCATGTCGATCCGCTGCGAAGCAAGTCATCTACGCACTGAATCTTTGATTTCGACTTGACAAGTTCAACCTGGTCGCGAACGCCTTCATCATAGGTAACGGCTTCAACATCACGGATAAC
>JALFNZ010000044.1 GCA_022774085.1 Bacteroidales bacterium | reverse complement strand
AACTCTTCATTGTATATCTCTATATAATTCTTAGCTCATCCTGACAACTCTCTTAATTCCAAAAGAATTAACGCTTCTCGATTTCTTTAGTTTCTCGGTACTTGCTTCTTGTACTAAATCTCAGTCTTTTCAAAGATCTTTTCTGTTACCGTTTTCTCTCAAACGGGCTGCAAAGATACGGACTTTTTTTAAACCTCCAAATCTTTTCGCACTTTTTTTGCAAAAAATTTCTACTTTTGCACTCGAAATGGTCAAATATACCGAATAAAATGGTCTCATACCTCAATATATTCTCAATTTTCGCCAAAATCGGAGCATTCACAATTGGAGGCGGATATGCGATGCTTCCCATTATAAAAACGGAAATTGTAAAGAGAGGATGGATGGAAGAAGAAGATTTCACCGACATCATCGCTCTTGCCCAGGCCGCACCCGGACTTCTGGCGGTAAACATATCCATATTCACTGGATACCGGCTCCGCGGAGTCAAAGGCAGCATCGTAGCCACTCTGGGAAGCATACTACCCTCTTTCCTTATAATCCTTGCTATTGCGGCGATTTTTTCCGGATACAGGGACAACCCTGCGATAATCCGCATTTTCAAGGGAATCCGTCCGGTCGTTGTGGCTCTGATTGCCGTGCCGATGATTGATATGGCGAAAAAGGGGAACAAAACCTGGTGGGCCTGGGTATTGTCTGCCGCAGCCCTGATTTGTGTCGCATTCATGGGAATTTCACCTATATATATATTGATGACCGTTATCATCGTAGGAGCAGCCATCACAATATGGAGAGAAAAACACAATAAGGAGGGACGGGCAGAATGATTTTTCTTGAATTATTCACTACTTTTTTCGTAATCGGCCTGTTTACCATAGGAGGCGGATATGCGATGTTGTCCCTAATTCAGGGACAGGTTGTTTCAGTGCATGGATGGATCGATGAAAGCACATTCACCGATATTGTCGCGATTTCCCAGACCACACCGGGCCCAATCGGGATAAACTGTGCAACTTATGTCGGTTATGATGTTCTTCAGAGCAGCGGTGCCAATGATTTTCTGTGTTTCCTCGGCTCGCTGACAGCTACATTTGCCATCGTACTGCCGTCGTTCCTCATTGTATTGAGCCTTTGCCGTATTTATACGAAGTTCAGTCACAATGGTGTATTTGTCGGGGTAATGTCAGCCCTGAAGCCGGCCGTAACCGGTTTGATTGGTGCAGCCGCCATTTTGCTCATCACTCCGGAGAATTTCCCGGATTGGAAAAGTTGGGGTCTTTTCGGGATGGCCCTGATTGTCAGCCTTTGGAAAAAGGTCAACCCTATTCTTGTCATTCTTGCCGGAGGAATTGCCGGTCTGATATTGTATTGATTATGGAATGGTTTACTGATATATTTACACAACAAACTTTCATTCAGGGAGTTGTAGTAATTTCTCTTATATGTGCCGTAGGGCTTGCCTTGGGCAATATCAAGATTTTCGGAGTGTCGCTGGGCGTGACCTTCGTTTTTTTTGCTGGTATCATTGCCGGTCATCTGGGACTTGCAATCAATCCTGACATGTTGTCCATAATGCAGAATTTTGGCCTTGTGCTGTTCATTTATGCACTTGGTGTCCAGGTAGGTCCGGGTTTTTTCTCAGCATTCAAGAAGGGCGGTGTCAAACTGAATCTGCTGGCCCTATCCGTGTTGATTGTGGGCACATTCATGGCTATAGTCATCCATTGGACTGCCGGAATTCCGCTTAGCGACATGATAGGACTGTTATCCGGCGCTGCTACCAACACCCCTATGCTCGGTGCTGCACAACAGGCTCAGCTTCAGATACATCCGGGTGATATTGCCGGAGCCGACAGAATGGCTATGGCATGTGCTGTTGGATATCCTTTCGGTATTATTGGGGTCATAATATGCGTTGCCATTCTCAAGGCTGTCTTCGGGAAAAAGGTTCAGAAACCCAAAGATGGCTCGGCAGACAATACATTTGTAGTAGAATATCAGGTGTGCAATCCGGCTATTTTCGGCCAGAGCATAATGGAAATCATGAAGCACACTGACAGGAAGTTCGTTATTTCCAGGATTTGGAAGAATGGAAAGGTGATCATTCCGACATCTGATACTATCGTCGAAGAGGGTGAGCATGCGCTGGTGATTTCCAACAAGAAGGATGTCGAACATATCAGGCAGATATTCGGACAACAAGAAAACGTGGATTGGAACAAGAAGGATATAGATTGGAATTCGATTGACAGTCAGTTGGTTTCAAGACATATTTTAGTCACGAAACCTGAACTTAACGGGGTTAAGCTCGGCTCTCTGAGGCTTCGCAATTCTTATGGAATCAATATCACCAGAGTCAATCGTGCCGGTATTGATCTCCTAGCCTCCCCTTCTCTGAGGCTCCAGCTTGGGGACAGGCTCACCATCGTGGGTGAATCCAAAGCCATCGACAATGTCGGCAAGATTCTCGGAAATGAGGCCAAGATGCTCAACAATCCGAATCTTTTCATGATATTTTTCGGAATTGTACTCGGTCTCATCTTGGGAAGCATCCCGGTTGCCATTCCGGGTATGAGCATGCCGGTTAAGCTTGGCATCGCAGGTGGTCCTATCATCGTGGGATTGCTTATGGGTGCGTTCGGTTCAAGGTTCCATTTGTCAATCTACACTACACGCAGTGCAAACCTGATGCTCAGGCAGTTAGGTCTGACCATCTATCTCGCCGGACTTGGACTGAGTGCTGGTCACGGGTTTTTTGATACGGTTTTAACTACCAACGGATTGCTTTGGGTGGGATTGAGTCTTGCTCTTGCGATTGTGCCAGTGCTTCTTGTTGGCTTTATGGCAAGCAAGTTTTTCAAGACAAGTTATGCGGCCAATGTCGGAATGCTTTGTGGAAGCATGGCAAATCCAATCGCTCTGAACTATGCGAATACGACAGCTCAGAGCGATGAACCTTCAGTGGCTTATGCGACGGTTTACCCTGTCAGTGTTTTTTTGAGGGTTATTTCGGCGCAGATTATTATTTTGTTGCTGGGGTAGATTAATCGTCGAGAAGGTGACGGGCGTAGTTGTAGCCCATTTCATCATATATCTCGCAGATATCATCCACACTTTCGAGGAAGCGCTCCCAGTTCTTGACCTCAGGCTGGCACCATTGCACCTCACTTAGTGCGGCAAGGCGAGGCAGGAGCATGTATTCAAGATGGCTATCCGTGGTGATATACTCTGTCCAAAGGTTGGCCTGAACTCCAATAATATGGGATTTCTCTTCTTCGCTCATGCCCTCCTCGAAAGGCTCGTATGAATAAACTTTTGAAACAGGAAGGTATCCGCCGATTGAAAGAGGTTCAGCATCCTGATTCTCAGACTGATAATAATCAAAATACATGTGTGAGTTCGGTGTCATTATGGCATCATGTCCGAGTTTGGCTGCAGCGAGTCCGCCCTGGATTCCTCTCCATGACATTACTGTCGCATTCGGAGCCAACTCCCCTTCAAGGATCTCGTCCCATCCGATGATTTTTCTTCCCTTAGTTGCAAGATATGCCTCAACACGGGCGGTCACATAACTCTGCAGGAAATGTTCAGCAGAATGGGCTCCATCACCTTTCAGACCCAACTCCTTGATACGTGCCTGGCATTTAGGGCATTTTTCCCATCTGACTTTAGGACATTCGTCACCTCCTATATGGATATATTCCGATGGGAACATATCAACAATCTCATCCAGGACATTCTCGATAAACTCGAAAGTTTTCTCATTTCCAGGACAGAGGACATCATCAGCAACTCCCCATAATGTCCAAACATCATAAGGACCGGAGGTACATCCGAGTTCAGGATAACAAGCCAGAGCTGCGACCATATGACCCGGAAGGTCGATTTCCGGTACAATGGTGATGCCTTTGGCGGCGGCATAAGCGACAACCTCGCGTATCTGCTCCTGGGTGTACCAAAGGCCCTTTCCATAAGGGACCCCGTCAAATGTATTGTCCGATGGCTTGAGATGTCCCACGATGGTCTCTTTTCTAATTGATCCCTTTGATGTCAGTTCGGGATATTTCTTGATTTCTACCCTCCATCCCTGGTCGTCGGTAAGGTGCCAGTGGAGGCGGTTGAGTTTATGCACTTCCATAACATCAAGGTAGCGTTTCACTTCCTCAACAGAGAAAAAATGACGTGAAACGTCCAGATGCATGCCGCGATATGCAAAACGGGGAGCATCTTTGATTACTGCGCAATGAATTTCCCATTCCTCGTCCGGATCGGCCTTAGAACCGAATATTTCTTCAGGAAGCATCTGCTTTAGCGTCTGGATTGCATAATTGAATCCATTCAGGTCAGAGGCTTTGATTTCCACTGCCTTCCGGCTGATGGACAATGAATATTCTTCCTGTCTCATAGTATTGTCCACTATGAAATTGAATCCTGCTCTTGCGCGTCCCTCGATGACTTCACTCGGTTTGCCAGATGCTTCTGACAGACGGGCTGCAAATTTCGATGCTACATTGCGGGAGGCCTCATCCATCAAGGGATCGCAATGGAATGTTGCACCTGCAGCGTTGAACGAGCCAGACCTTATGGTGACATCCTCAGGATATGGGATAATGTCAAGCAAATAATCTCCGTCCACTCCTCTCGAACCCGTGCACGAAACTGCCAATGCAATGGCAAGAATGATGTAAAAAAACTTTTTCATATTAATGGCTTTTAGTTTGTATCCTTATTATACACCAGCTTGAAGCGGCATAAATCAGTATGAGGATGGTGTGTACAATGAGTTTGATAATTGTTTCTGTCGTCGTTCCTCCTGAAGGGAAGAATGAGTTGTCCACAATGAGCGATACACCGTAAACGGCTCCCATACAGAGCATTATCAAAAATATCCGGCCCCAACGGTATGGAATCGGGTAATATTTTGCCCCGAGTATGGAGCTTAGAGCAAACATGACAACATAGCTGGCAAGGTGTCCGAAGGCTGCTGCCCAATAGGAGTATATAGGCATGAAGACAATGATCACAATGGCCGTCACCACAAGTCCGGAAAGGGTTATCCATATCGCCATATTGGTCTTGCCGGAAAGTTTGTACCACATGGAAACATTGAAAAGCATGCCCAGAATCATGTAGGACAGAAGCATCACCGGCACGACTCCCACTGCCGAGCGGAACTGAGGGCCGAGAATAAGGGATATGATGTCTATATATAGAATAACTCCAAGGAAGACAAGGCCACAGAAAGCTGTAAAATACTCCTGGACAGAGGCATACAACACTCCGGAGTCTTTTTCTCTTGCGCGTCTGAAGAAGAATGGTTCGGCGGCGTATCGGAACATCTGAATGAAAAGGTTCATTATCACGGCAAGTTTCACTGCGGCCTGATAGATTCCAAGGCTGGAGCGCCATGCCTCGGCATTGGTGTCGAAGTAGCGGAACAGAATCCTGTCAAGGAAGTCGTTCACTACCCCCGGAAGGGCGGCAACCATCAGCGGCAGCGAATATGCAAGCATCGAGCGCAGGAGTCTGGCGTCGAATGTGAAGGTCAGTTTAAGGATGTCCGGGATGAAAAGCAGTCCGCAGACTGTACAACTGATGAAAATTGCAAAGATGACATAACTGAAATCCGGAGTGGCAGGGATGAAACTGAGCATCCATGAGCCTTCATGCACAAGGTTCGGATAGACCAGAAAGAGTACAAGGTTCGCTGCAGTCTCGGTTATTATCTTGATGGTCTTGAAGATGGCAAATTTGAGAGCCTTGTTTTCCTGACGGAGTTTGGCGAACATGATTGCTGTCACACTGTCAATTGCCAGGATTCCTCCCATATACATTATGCAAGACGAGTAGCCTTCATAGCCAAGGGCGGTGGATATCGGCCCCGCAAAGGCAATCATAAGGGCGAGAAATGCTGCGCTTACTCCGAATACGGTTACAAAGGCGTTTGAATAGACCTTGTCCGCACTGACGCCCTCCTTGTTGGCGAAGCGGAAACATCCGGTCTCCAGGCCCATGACCAATGCGACCTGCAGCACGGCTATATAGGCCATGAATTCCGTGACTACACCGTAACTCTCCGGGGTGAGGAGTCTGGTGTAAATCGGGACGAAGAGAAAGTTTATGATGCGGGCCAGAATGGTACTCATTCCGTAGATTACTGTCTGGCCGGCAAGTTGTTTCAATGGGTTTGCCATATAATGTTCTTTTGTCACCCGGTCTGTCCAGGCATCCTGATGAGGCTGACCAAAAGTCTGTCCCACAATAATAAGTGACAAATTTAATTATTTTTACCTAATTTTGCGCAGATTTGACAACAAGTATTATGAAACCGAACATTTTGAAAATCTCTGTCATCTGTGCAGCCCTTGCGGCAGCTTCATCTTTTGTTTCTTGCTCATGCGGCTCGTCAAATGGGAGCAAGAATGGTGATATGCAGCAGAACGACAGCCTGAAAACAGCACTTGAAATGGAAAGACAAAAAATGGAAGAGCCTATGTTTGACATAGTTACAAACATGGGTACAATGCGTATCAAACTTTATTCAAAGACGCCGAAACACCGTGAGAACTTTGTGAAACTGGTTGCAGAGCACTATTATGACAGCCTGCTTTTCCACAGGGTAATCGACGGATTCATGATTCAGGCCGGTGATCCATACACACGGGACACTTCAAAGGCGTCACTTTATGGACAGGGCGGTCCGGACTATACTATTCCGGCAGAGTTCGTGAATGAATACTGGCACAAGAAGGGAGCAATTGCAGCAGCAAGGAAAGGTGACATGGCTAATCCGAAGAAGGCTTCCTCAGGGTCACAGTTCTACATTGTCCAGGATGAAAACAACTGCCTTCATCTTGACGGGCAATACTCAATCTTTGGTGAAACCATTGAGGGACTGGATGTTATTGACAAGATTGCAAAAGTTCCCACTGACAGGTACGACCGTCCTTTGGAAGATGTGAGAATCATCACAATCAAACCGGTAGAGGTGCAAATCCCTGATGTCACCACAGAAGCAGACAGCACGGATACAGCATCACAGGAGTAGGAATATGGCTGATTTGAGAAATAGATTCACTCACATATTTTTTGATGCCGACGACACTCTTTGGGAGAACGAGAGTTTTTTCAGGGAGGCGGAGGCTAAGTTCGCCCAGCTGCTTTCAGACTGGTCTGCGCCGGAAGGTCTGCAGCAGTTGCTCTGGCAGAAGCAGGAGGAAAACATACCGGCATTCGGCTATGGTTCAAAGACTTATCTGATAGGTATGACTGACGCTGCAATGGAACTTTGCGGCGGAAATCTGCCTCGGGAAATTTATACTGGCATCAAGAAGATTATCCATGACCTGACCTATCATGAGTTCCGGATCATTGAAGGGGTGGAAGAGACCTTGAAGGCACTCTGTGGCAGATTCGAGCTTGTTGTAGCCACCAAGGGTGACGTGACAGAGCAGATGGCAAAATATCGCAAATCCGGATTGAGCCAATATTTCCACCATATCGAAGTGATGGATAATAAAAATGAGGAAAACTATCTGGAGCTTGCTTCAAAGCACAATCTGGAGACCGGACAAATGCTCATGGTGGGCAATTCCGTCAAGTCTGACATTGCTCCCGTAATCAATATCGGAGGATATGCCATCAACACCCCTCATGAGATTATCTGGACACATGAAATGATGGATATGCCGGAATCTGATAGAATCTCTATTGTCAAAAGGATTGATGATATTCCAAAACTTCTTCTTTGATGATATTTGCCGAGTGCCAGTCATTCCATTGGCACAGAATTGGCATTACCTCTAAACCGAATAGTTTTTTCATAGGTTAAGTTTTAGGTTAGAATTGCGAAAGGTAGCTGCAGTGATGCATCTACCTTTCTTCTTTTTACAAACCAGATATCACCCCCTCCACGAGTAAGATGATAGCTTTTGATTCTTCGAATAAGAAACCTAATCTATTTGACTATAAGACGGAATTCAGCTGGTTTGAGACTGATTGTCAGTTTCTTGTCTGAAGGGACATCATAAGTCTGGCTGCCGAAGGCCTCGTAGTCTTTCCACTGCCCATCAGAAGGAAGCGACACTGATATGTTCTTTGTGGCAGTCGTAAAGTTGCCGATTACAGCGAAGGATTTTCCGTCTGCAGTGCAGGTTATCGAGCGTCCGTTATCCCAGCCAGTTACATTCCAACTGAACGAAGCATCCGAATCAAAGAAGCGCGGATTCTCGTTGCGGAACTTTATAAGGCTGCAGTAGGTGTCGTACAATGCCTTCCTCTGCGAGACTTCGTAGTAATCCCAATGAATCGGTTTCCTGCCTGTTCTTCCGTTTTCATCAATTGAAATATCATAGCCGAGTTCCTCGAACTGCCAGAGCATTTTAGGACCAGGAACTGTCAGGAAGAAGGCCGCATTCAAAGCCTCTCTCAGCATTCTCACATCCAGGTTGCCTTTGATGCCTGTAATACCATAAGCCTCTGATTTGAAAGCAGTTCTCTCTTCATCATGGCTTTCCATATAGCCCACATAAGAGCCGAACGGCATGGCAGTACCTGTCCAAAGCCCACCGAATGAGCTGTCAGAATAACCCATGGCTGCCTGGCAATATGCATGGTTGAGATTCCTCCAGACCTTTGCTCCTGCCTTTGCCAGTTCATTCTCCTCCCTTGTTTCGCAGAAATGTTCAAGTATGACGACAGCATCAGGATTTATAGCCTTCACAGTGGATATATATTCCTTGAGTATATTGATGCGGCTCTGGTCATAGTTGGAGGCCGTAGCCTCTGTGCAAGAATTGCTTGTGAAGCCTTTTGTAAGGTCAAACCTGAATCCGTCTACCTTATATTCCTTGAGAAGATATTCCAGACTCTTCTTCACATGGTCTCTGACCATTTCATTCTCATGGTTCAGGTCATGATATACGCTATAAGGGTGAGGTGCATCAACATTGAACCAAGGGTTGTTGGCTGCAGTCTTGTTGTTTGTAGAATCCCAGTAGAGTTTTGCATACGGATGAGCTCCTGTAAGGTGGTTATATACAACGTCAACAATCACCGCCATTCCACGGCTGTGGCATTCGTCAATGAATTTCTTGTACATCTGTCGTGAGCCATAAGCCTTGTCAAGAGCAAAATATGAACATGGGTTATATCCCCAGCTGTCATTACCATCAAATTCCTGAACAGGCATAACCTCAACGGCATTGACTCCAAGAGCATCAAGATAATCCATCTTCTCTAGAGCTCCGACAATGTCACCGGTCTGGGTAAAGTCCCTGAAATGCATTTCATATATTACAAGATCATCAATGTCTTCTATCTTGTAATTGTTTACATTCCAGGCATATTTATCCCTGTTCACCTTGAATGCAGAAACAAGTCCGCTTGTTCCATTCGGGTATTCACGAAGACCAGGATATGTCGTTGAAGAAATATATTTATCATTTGATCCGTCATATACGATTTCGGTATATGGATCATGTAATCTGAAACCAGTTCCGTCAGCAGAGCCGACATAATATTGGAAGAGATATTCTTCATCAGGATTCACGTTGGTGAAGGTGTACCACCAGCATCCGGCCGCCTCGTCACGTTTCATCGCATATTCCGACTTCCGTTTCCATCCGCTGAAATCTCCCACCACATAGCAATACTCATGATATTTCCCGAATTTATCCTTGTCATACAGGACAAGGGAAACAGAACCGTCAGAATTATAATTGATTCCGTGTGTCAGACCTGCAGGCATTGATTCCTTAACCACCGGATCGGGTTCAAATACATATTTCGTATCCTGAACCTTCACAAACAGGTCCTCAGTCTGAGTACCGCCATCGGCACTTCTTATCACAACACCGATTTTGTTTACAGGCGTATCGCCCGAAGAGAACCACTCCCTGATGCTCGGCTCAATCGGTAACTTCCAGAGATTCTTCTCCTGACATGGCTGCCATTTGCATTTGTCAATATTCTCATTCCACTGTGCCTGAACGAACATCCACTCAGCTTCAACCACTCCGATATGAGCATACATATCCTTTGTATAGTTGTAGAATGGGGACTTGCTGTCAGCGCGATAGTACAAAATGCAGGACTCGTCTGCAGCAGGTAGCTCGGGAATAGAAAAAAGACCAGTTGCAGATGGATTAATCAGTTCATCTCCAGCAAGCTGTGTAATTGTTATATTCGCAGTTTTGAATGCTGGTGCGGATATCTTGAACCCAGCTTTGCGATCTTCACCAGTCTTATTTTCATTAACTGTAACCGTTAAGACGCCTGAACCACTTCCAGATGTTTTGTCAATGGAAAACCAATCACCATTCTCAGTAATTGTCACAGTCCACTGCTCAGCATTTGTGTCAACTGTTATTGTCTGGGAAGAAGCATCCTTTGTAAAGTAAAGGTCAGTAGGATCAACCGACATTTTGTTCAAAGATGTCTGTGGTTTTTTCTCACATGATGTCATCAATGTGCAAAACACAGTTGCATAAACAATAATACGGCAAAACAATTTCATAGTCATTAATCGTTACTTTATGCGGTTTAGAATTGTACGAATATACGAAGAAAGACGGCAATTATGAAATCACGGTGACGAAAAGACTGAAATCCGTGACTGACGGTTGGAATTGAAGGATGAAATTAAAAAACGGCTGGAAGAAATCTCCTCCAGCCGATTATAAAACTACATATTAAAATGATTAGTGTTTTACCATTTCAAAAGTTGCATAGCTTCCGTGAGCCATGTCAAGAGTAACGGTGTATGTACCGGCTTCGGTTGTCTTTATGTTAGGACCGCCTTGAACCAGAACGCCTTCTGCATTTATACCGTAGTTGTAATCCCATCCTCCGTTGAAGCGGAATTTCCACTCGTCTCCGGCGTTGAGGGTAACCTCTCCTACATACTTGAGAGTCTCAGGATCGAATGTCATCTCTACATCTCCGCCCCAGCCATTGAAGCCACCAATCATTCCGACTTTGGTAACCGGAATTGCTACTGCAGTATTTGTAGAGAAGTTTACTTCCCAGGAATATGTTCCGTCAGCAACCATACCATTGTCACCGCCTAATACGAAGCCGCTTTCAACTGATCCAGACATTCCAATCCATTCTGCAACTTTTCCGAACTTAAATCCGTATGTGGCGCCATACATTGTAACAGTACCTTTGTAGATTCCCTGATTTGCATCCTGGAGATAGAGACGGAAATCATTATCTATTTTCCAGCTGTGACCAGAATAATCGCCAGGCATAGTGATATATGCAGGCATATTGAGATCAAGGGCATTCACAAAGAAGTCTGAAGATGAAGCATCCAAAATCATCTTGTAAGTACCAGTGCTCTGGAATACGATATTTTCACGAAAGATTACAACCTGCTCTACAGTACCTCCGAATGAGTAATCCCAATTGGAGTTGAAGCGGAATTTAAACTCATCACCTGCAGCAAGATCAATATTCTGTTTTGAAGTCCAGGTCTTCGATGTTCCGTTCCATTCCATCTCAAGACCTTTACCCCATCCTGAAGCAGCAAAGCTTCCGATGATTTCAAGGTTCTTAGTCTGAATCATGAACAGGGTGCCGAACTTCTTGTCAAGCTGGATGTAGTACAGTCCTGAAGGAACAACGATGTTGTCTCCGGCTACAGTCACAGAAGAAGCTACAGCGAATGGGAGATCCTCATTTCCTTTGGTCTCCACAGTCACGTCAGAGAATCCGAAGTCTCCTTCCCATCTTGGGTTAGGACTGAACTTGAACTGTACATCTGCTCCATCAGCAGTTGTAAGATCAACGAAGCCCTGATACATACCTTTGGTCTTTGCAGACTGTTTGAGTGATGGAGCTGTTGCAGGAGCCCATCCCTGATAACTTCCCGGGAGCCACATAGCATCTGGGAATGTAGCGACATAAGTCGTAACATTAATCTTTACTGTATTCGAAACAATGCCTTCCGGAATGCTTTCGCAGCATGCATACACCTTGAACGTAAGCTCTGACTCAGCATCCTCGGCAGCTCCAGCTGAAACGGCAGCATCATTGAGAGCATCAACAGTCATGGCGAAGCTTGTGCCAAACAAACCTGAAGCCAACACAGTCTCTTCACCCTCACCGACTAAAAGAGTAACCTTGTATGAAACATCTTCCCCATATACAAGTCTTGCCTCAGACCAGGAGATGAGTGCTACACTCTCTGATGGTGTTGATTTATCAAGTACGATGCTTTCTGCAGCAGGAATTGCCTCTGCAGGAACTGCTGCCTCGTAATAATAGACCTTGATATTAACAGGAGCAGAAGAGATTTCTTCACCATTCCTGTCAGCGACAGTCACGAATACTGAAATTGAATGAGTAGCATTCTTGATGAAATTGAAATTGTCAAGAAGGAAAGATCTTAGGGTTTCCTTTGGAGTAGTATAGTATGTATTCTTTACGTCTTTTGCAAGAAGTACATCCTTGTCTTCAGCAGAAACATATACATCATAAAGTATTTCATCTGCATCGATGAAACGGGCCTTCGTCCATGAGAACGTCACATCCTCAGACTTTGTGCCTTCTGTGATAAGGATGTCAGTATGTGAATCCAACACAGGAGCGGCAGGACTG